>JAUVBI010000081.1 GCA_030591305.1 Pseudomonadota bacterium | reverse complement strand
AAGCAAAGAAAATAATAATGTTTTGGCATTTTTACTGTGATCTTTTCGAGGGGTACTAAATGAAAAAATTTGCTGCAATGGCTCTACCGTTGATGCTGACGGTTGGGTGTGCATACAACGCGCCAATAGATGTTGCTCCAGCTTACGATGTATATTCCAACTATGACGATAAGCTGGAAGGACATTATGCGCTGTATGTGGATGCGGAGGAGATGGTTCAGAGGGCTAAAGTAAAAGGTTTCGCCTGCTCGGCACATAGCTTTCCTGTCGATGGTGAAGCCCAATTTGAAACCTCGGTGCTCAGGACATTTGAAAATCTAGTTGAATCTGTGGAAGTAGTCGATCGACCTTTGAGCCAAGAGGCACTTGTCTCCGGTGGCTATAAGGCTCAGTTAATTGTTGAGGTTCGCGATGTTGATATTGATCTTGTCGTAATTCCTGGGTTTTGGAGTAGCGAGATTGAAGCTGATGTGGAAATCGCTGCTTCGGTCGAAGCGATAAACTATGAGGGTAAACTTCTCGGCAGCACCATTGAAGGTGACGGTGATGCGATTGCTGGAGCAGGAATGGCATGTGAGGGAGGCACCAAGGCAATCGGCGAAGCTATGAGTGAAGCCATGAGGGAGACTATGGAGCGATTGGGCGAGCGCCTGACCAATGCTCGAAAAATGCGCGCTGAAGCGTCATAGCGTGACTTATCTATAACCACAACTTACCAAGAAGTTATCCGGAGAATTGTATGGACATGAAACAGGTGATTTTGGCAGTTGTTTTGCTCGCAGGGTTTATTGGCTACACCCACGCGCACGGTGGTCGGACTGACAGCAGTGGCGGGCACAACTGTAGTGAGAAGTCGAAACAGAAGGGCTTATGTACGGGCTACCACTACCACAGCAATGGCCGAGTACATGAAGATGGCTCAGATCGCGTTATCGAACTTAGTGAGCTGCAACATGGCGTTATAGTGCGCTCTCAGAGCGGGGCGATTCATCTGGATCACAATGCGCAAGATGCTGTCGAATTGCGGGAAGCTGTCAAACTTTCAACCTAACGGGCCGTGCCAACGGCTTTATTTGGGAGATGGAAAAGGGCGGTGTTTTAAGCCGGCCTTGTTGGTCTATCCTAAAATAAGCTGCTTTGCATCAGCTTTTAGTTTGGAAACGGGAGCGGCTCAAAAAGTATTTTTAGCCATGGTAGGCCTACCTAAACTTCTTTAAAAACAATAGAATAGCCTTGATTTTATATAACGTCTTATTAGGTTGGCAGGAATTTACCTTGATCACTGAATTGATTGCTGTATTATCTGTCCGCTTGCGGAACTTACCATAATGGTAAATACTCTTAATGTTAGCCAGTATGATGGTTCGCCACTTCCAGTTAGCGAAAGTGGCGAACACTTGATAGGTGGCGGCCCTCTATATTCCCCTGAAGACATTCAAGGGGTTTTGGATGGGGGTGAGGGTGCGATTAAGTTGTGGACAAGAAATTGTATACGCGATGTCCAGAATATGGGCATGGATAATATAGAAGTCGCTGATTTAATTAATGTAGCCCTCAAAAAAGGGCGATATACCAATTCTCAATGGTGTGTGGCCAAGCCAGGTGGAGTTTGGGCGGCCTGCGATGCGTACCGTCTTGTTCGGGAAGAGTGGGTCGGGTATGCGCACAAATACATGAATATTGAGTATTACGTTAAATTTGCAATTAATAGATCTGGGAAGCTGATATTGACAGTTTCCTGTCATGGTTCGAGAGGATAGGAATATATGACTAATATTGAAAATAGATGCCCTATCTGTGAAGAGGGTGTATTAACTGCCCATAATGGTTTTGAAGAGCAAGAGTATCGCAGCCAAACCAGCAGTATTCCCTTCACATACTCCGAATGTGATACCTGCGGTAGCGAGCATGCAAATGCAGCGCAAACTCGTACTAATAAAAGAGCCATGCTTGCGTTTAAGAAGGAAGTTGACGGCATATTAACAGGCCAAGAGGTTAAAGCTTTACGTAAGCGCTACGAACTGACCCAGGCCCAGGCGGCTTCAATTTTTGGCGGTGGCCCGGTAGCGTTTTCAAAATATGAATCTGATGATGTTATGCAGTCAGAGCCGATGGATAATTTATTGCGTGTCGCGAGCCAGATTCCCTATGCCGTTGCTTGGCTGGCTCAAAGGGCTGGAGAGCAGGCAGTTGCTACTAACTTATTAAGAGAGAGCTTTTCTGTTTTGCGAAAGCAAATCAGCAAGCAGTACGTTAGGGGGAATTTCTCTGAAGGTTTTAACCTTGATCAGCCAAATACATCAGTGATGCGTTACGAGCAGGCTTCGGCGGCCAATGATATCGAGTACTCAGAGGCCATGTTAGGTTGATCTTATGGAAAATAGAATCGAAGCATCGCCATTACAGTTAAAGCAACTGCTGTACTCAAAAATTCAGGTTGAAGCTGTTGATGCTCCTGCTGAAGAAATGTGGGCACCAACCTTTAATTTTGATGGGGTCGTGATTAACAGTGAAGTTCTTCTTGTTGTTCAGGAAGGGCAGGAAGAAGACCCCCGAGATTTTATGATGCTTCTTAAACTCTCTGTTAGGAATGATTCAGGTGACGAAGGTAAGATTTCTCCATATACATTTGATATACACAGCCAAGCATGGTTTGAGATGGCTCCCATTTTCGATATTGAGAAGCGAGAGTCCTTAGTTCGTATTAATGGTGCGTCCATGATAGTCAGTGCAATGAGGGAGTTATTAACGCAGCTAACAGCTCGGTCAGCTCATGGCCCAATGACATTGCCTTCATTGCGTTTTTTGGAAAATGATGAGCCAGAGAAAAAACATTAGCTGACTAAGGGTGATGGTTATTTTAAGGAAAATAGACCCTCAGAAAATGCATAATAGGCTTACATAAATTAGATATAAAGGTGGTACCCGAAGGCGGATTCGAACCGCCACGCAGTTGCCTGCAGTGGATTTTGAATCCACCATGTCTACCATTCCATCACTCGGGCATTACATCTAATTACATATTACACGTACGATATCGCATTTACATCTTCATAGACTTTGCAAATCTTTGCAAGCCTGTATTTTCTTTAATTCAACAATATATCTAATTAAATCAAAGTACTACAAAATAATAGCTTTAGACACTGTGTCTTTTGAATCCGGCGTGTCTACCACAACACCACACTGGCATTACTGAAAATTTCCTAATACCCTCATAAGGGCGCGGCGATTATAGCAACCGCTGGCTAAACTTCAATAATTTTCCTTAACCTTGGCCTAATATGAGGGTACACTTCGCGCCAGTTGAAGCTCGAGTAGCTTTTCTGAGAATCTGCCCCCTGAACTGGGGTGCGTCATCTGAGTATCCGGAGAGAAAAGATTATGGCCATGACATTGGTAAAAAAGACAGTGGAATACAGCATTTTCAAGCGCAAAGACGGTCGTTTTGCGGTAAAAGCTGCTAACAAAGATGCCATTAATGGTGACGAGAAAGCCCGTATTTTATCTGAGGAAGGCTTGATTACTGTGGCAGCGGCTCCTGTTGTAGAAGCCCCTGTGGAAGAGGAGGCCCCAGCCGAAGAGGCTCCCGCCGAAGAAGCGCCAGTAGAGGAAGCCCCGGTAGAGGAAGCTCCTGCTGAAGAGGCTCCCGCCGAAGAAGAAAAAGATAAGTAGCCATATCTGGCTCTACCAAAGCCGGCCCAGTGCCGGTTTTTTTGTCTTTAAGAGATACTCATCTTCATGAATCGCTCTGATTTTAACTACACACTTCCCCAGGAGCTTATTGCGCAGCACCCACTGGCGCAGCGTACTGACAGCCGTTTGCTGTGCCTCAACGGTGACAGCGGTGAAGTTTCTCACCGCCAGTTCGTCGACCTGCCGGGCCTGTTGTCAGCCAAAGATTTGTTGGTATTCAATAATACCCGGGTCATTCCCGCTCGTCTGTGGGGACAGAAGGAGACCGGGGGAAAATTGGAGATATTGATCGAGCGCCTGACCGGCAGCCATACTGCAGTTGCCCATATTCGCAGCAGTAAATCACCCAAACCCGGCAGTCGTATTTTGCTCTGTGCGCGGGAGGGCGCCACGCCCTCTGCTCACACCCTGCACGTGACGGGACGCCAGGGAGCTCTGTTTTGTCTGAGTAGCGATGTTCCGTTCTCTGAGGTTCTCAATGCACTGGGGCATATGCCCCTGCCGCCCTATATTGAACGAGAGGATGAGGTCGCAGATCGGGCGCGTTACCAGACCGTTTTTGCCGAGAGAGATGGCGCTGTGGCAGCCCCCACCGCAGGGCTGCATTTCAACGACGAATTACTGGCTCAATGCGATGCGATGGGTGTTCAAAGAGCAACAGTAACCCTGCATGTGGGTGCCGGGACTTTTCAGCCGGTGCGGGCGGATAACATTGAAGACCATATTATGCACGCGGAATACGTGGACGTTGACGAGTCGGTCTGTGCGGCGGTACGGGAAACGCGGGAGCGTGGCGGCCGCGTGGTGGCCGTAGGTACAACCGCCGTTCGCTCGCTGGAATCGGCCAGCCGGCTCAGCGGAACTATTCAGCCGTTTTGCGGTGATACCGATATCTTTATTTACCCTGGTTACACCTTCCACAGTGTGGATGCCATGGTAACCAACTTTCATCTCCCTGAATCCACTTTGCTAATGCTGGTGAGTGCCTTTGCTGGCCAAGAGCATATAATGGAGGCCTACCGGCAGGCCATAGACTCCGTCTATCGCTTTTTCAGCTACGGCGATGCCATGTATATCACTGCTGACAATAGCGTGCAGGACGCAGTATGAGTAACCATTGCAGAATGAAGTTTGAACGTCTGGCCAGCGATGGTCTTGCCAGGCGTGGCCGACTGGAATTCCCCCGGGGAAGCGTGGAAACCCCGGCATTTATGCCGGTGGGAACCTACGGTACGGTGAAGGGAATGCTGCCCAGGGATATTCATGCGATAGGTGCAGAGATAATCCTGGGTAATACCTTTCATCTGTGGTTGCGCCCCGGTACCGACATCATTGAGCAGCACGGCGGCCTACATGATTTTATGGGCTGGAATGGGCCTATCCTCACCGATTCCGGTGGTTTCCAGGTTTTTAGCCTGGGTGATATGCGCAAGATTTCTGAGGCGGGCGTAAAGTTTCAGTCCCCTGTAAATGGCGACCGGGTGTTTCTCGACCCTGAAACTTCTATGGCCATCCAGAAAAAGCTGGGCTCTGATATTGTGATGATCTTTGACGAGTGTACGCCATACCCTGCCACCGAAGCGGAAGCCCGGGATTCCATGGCGTTATCCCTGCGTTGGGCGGCACGCAGCAAGGCTGCTCATGCAGATAATAATGCAGCACTGTTTGGCATCGTACAGGGGGGGATGTACGCCCCGTTACGCCGTGAGTCCCTGGCGGGTCTTGTCGATATTGGATTTGACGGATACGCCATTGGTGGCCTCTCCGTTGGCGAGCCTAAAGACGAGATGCTGAAGGTGCTGGAGGTCATGCAGCCACTGCTGCCTGAAGACAAACCGCGCTATCTGATGGGCGTCGGCACACCGGCAGATTTATTGGCGGGTGTTAAGCGTGGCATCGATATGTTCGACTGTGTGATGCCTACCCGCAATGCGCGCAATGGCAATATTTTTACCTCGCGGGGTGTGTTGAAATTACGCAACGCAAGACATAAAACCAGTACGCTGCCCCTGGATGAGCATTGCAATTGCTACGCCTGCGAAAATTTTAGTCGCGCCTACTTGCATCACCTGGACAAGTGCAATGAGATTTTGGGTTCTCAACTCAATACCATTCATAACCTGCATTTTTATCAACAGCACATGGCGGGTATACGAGAGGCTATTTCAACACAATCCCTGGCTGTATTTGAGGCGCAGTTCCATGCGGCACAAGCCGAGGGTGTATGACGATCAATTTCACAAAGTAACAAGTAAAATGAAGGGGCACAATGAAATATACCTTGGGTGAAAAGAGGGTAGAGCTGGTAGGCTCCGGGCATTTTATTGCCCCCAATGCCGCCGTTATAGGTGACGTTACCCTACACGAAAACGTCAGCATCTGGTTCAGTTGTGTGCTGCGCGGCGACTCCGAGTGCATAGAAGTGGGCGCCAACAGCAATATTCAGGATGGCACAGTGCTGCATGCTGACCCGGGGTTTCCCATGATAGTAGGGGAAAATGTGACCGTGGGGCATAACGCCATGTTACATGGCTGCACCATTGGCGATGGCTCTCTGGTGGGGATCAATGCGGTTGTACTCAATGGTGCACAAGTAGGGAAGGGCTGCTTGATCGGGGCCAATGCGTTGGTTACCGAGGGTATGGTTATTCCCGACGGCAGCATGGTGTTGGGCTCTCCCGCAAAAATAAAGTCTACTTTGCCCGATGAAGTGCAACTGTTACTGGTGCATAACGCCGACCATTATGTCGGTAATGCCCGCCGTTTTAACGCAGAGCTAAGTGAGCAAGAATGAGTGAACAAGAACCCGCATCACCGTGCATTTCTGTCTGTGTTCTCAATATGGATGATATTTGCATGGGCTGCTACCGCAGTGCAGAAGAGGTAGCAGGCTGGTTTATGGCCAGCAATGACAGCAAACGCAAAATATTGCGACGGGCACAGGAGAGGTCACAGGCCGCCAGCAGCATCCGTTTGAGTTAGTTTTTCACACCCACTTGCCGCGCTCTAACTGCCTGCACCACATTGCCCCTCAGTTCCAGTATTTCAAGGCGGTGCCTGCCGATATTCAAGCTGATTTTGGCATCCGGGAAGGACTCCAGGTGCTCCAGCATTAACCCGCTGAGGGTCTTGGGGCCATCGGTGGGCAAGTCCCACTGCAATGATTTGTTAATTTCCCTGATCGTTGCACTGCCATTGATAATGAAGCTGCCGTCTCTCTGGGAGTAAATGTTATCCACCGCCTCCGCCAGGTTGGAGGTGAAGTTTCCAACAATTTCTTCCAGAATATCTTCCAGCGCCACCAGTCCCATCACCTCTCCGTACTCATCAACCACTACGGCCAGGCGATGCTTCTTCTGCTGGAATTTAAGTAGTTGTGTATGCAGTGGCGTGCCTTCGGGAATGAAATAGGGTTTATCCATTTCCCGTTCCAGAGCGGTTCGGTCCAGGCCCTTTGTATTGAGAATTCGGCTCATACTGCGCATATGAAGGACGCCGATAATGTCGTTGATATCTTCACGCCAAACGGGCAGGCGAGTGTGAGAACTATTTTGTATGGTACGCAATATTTCCTGGTCACTGTCATCCAGGTTGATGCCATAAACCTCATTTCGAGGAACCATAATGTCGTCTATGGTGACGTCCTCAAGGTCGAGAATGTTCAACAGCATATTGCGGTGCCGCGTGGGGATCAGTTGCCCGGCTTCGGTCACGATGGTGCGCAGTTCCTCGGAGGACACGTTTTCATCACGTTTTTTGTCCGGGTCGACGCCAAGCAGGCGCAGCAGTGCATTGGTGACGATGTTAACCAGCCATACAACTGGATACAGAATTCTTAGAAGTGGAAGAAGAATCCAACTGGCGGGAAATGCCACTTTTTCGGGGTGTAATGCCGCGATAGTCTTGGGCGTAATCTCTGCAAAAATCAGGATGACCAGGGTGAGTGCTACGGTGGCGATTAAAATGCCAGCGGTCCCCCACAGGCGAATGGCAATGACCGTAGCGATGGCGGATGCCAGTATATTGACCAGATTGTTGCCGATCAGGATCAGTCCAATAAGCCGGTCGGGGCGCTCCAATAATTTATTGACCCGTATTGCCCCCTTGTGGCCGCTCTGCAGCAGATGTTTCAGGCGATAGCGGTTGAGCGACATCATGCCGGTTTCAGAGCTGGAAAAAAAACCGGATAGGAAGATCAGGCCCGCCAGTATGGCGAACAACATTTCCATGGATGCATCATTGATCATGGGTGTTGCAGTACCAGCTCTAGAACCAGTTTGGAGCCAAAATAGGCCAGCATTAACAGGGTAAACCCTGCGAGGGTCAGGCGAACCGCTGTCTGGCTTCGCCAACCACGCCGGGAGTGACCCCATAACAGCACCGAGAACAGACACCAGGCGATGATGGTCAGTACAGTTTTGTGTACCAGGTGCTGGGCAAAAATATCATCCAGGAAGATCATGCCTGAGCCAATCGACAGACTCAGTAATACAACACCCACCCATAACAGCTCGAATAATAGGGTCTCCATGGTCTGTAGGGGCGGCAGTACCTGGATAATACCGCGGGTGTGGCGGTGTTTTAGCTGGTGGTCCTGCACCGCGACCAGGGCGGCCTGAAAGGCAGCGAGGGTCAGCACAGAGTAGGCTAACAGCGAACTTGCAACGTGGATCAGCACACCTTGGGGCATTTCCCCGTCTGCGGTGACGGTATCCGGACTGAAAATGGATACCAATACTGACATGGCAGCGAGGGGAAATATTACGACCAACAGGTTTTGAATTGGTCTGCGCAGTAAGATGATGATACAGGCCACATTGATCACCAGGAACAATAGCGCGGGAACTTTGTAGAAGCCCAGACTGATAGCTCCGCCTACGACAATGCCGTTCCATGCCACAATGGCGTGGCCCAGAAGGGCAAACAAGCCCAGGATGAGGACTTTGCGGTCGATTTGCGCTCTGCGCTGTACAAGGTGCATCAGCTGGATTCCGGAGGCGACCAGGTAAACCAGCGCAGTCATCACTGCGAGGAATGTAATAAGCATTAGTTGGGGCTTAGACTCATGTGACGTATACTCCGCTCCTTTGTACCGACTTGTCTCGCTATAATCAATAGCGGTGATTTGAAGTCGACGATCCAATCGCAAGAGTACTGTATGTTTGAGAATCTTTCCGACCGCCTGACGAGCAGCCTGCGTAGTATTACGGGCAAGGCCAGGCTCACTGAAGACAATATCCAGCAAACCCTGCGCGAGGTGCGTATGGCGCTGCTGGAGGCCGACGTTGCCCTGTCAGTGGTCCAGCAATTTGTTGAGTCAGTGAAACAGCGCGCCCTGGGGCAGGAGGTGATGAAAAGCCTCAGCCCCGGGCAGGTATTCCTGAAAATTGTCCAGAGCGAACTGGAAGCGGTAATGGGCAGTTCGAATGAGACCCTGAACCTCGCCACGCAACCCCCGGCGATTATTTTGGTGGCGGGCTTGCAGGGCGCAGGTAAAACCACCTCGGTCGCCAAGTTGGCCCGATTGCTAAAAGAGCGCGACAAAAAATCCGTTACGGTGGTGAGTGTCGACGTCTACCGCCCGGCAGCCATCAAGCAGTTGGAAACACTGGCAGCGGAGGTGGGGGTAGATTTCTTTCCCAGCAATACTACTCAAAAGCCCCTGGATATCGCCAGGTTGGCCATTGAGCACGCGAAAATTAGATTTAGCGATGTACTAATTGTCGACACCGCGGGCCGACTGGCCATCGACGACGATATGATGCGCGAGATTGCCCAGTTGCACGCGGGGATCAAGCCGATTGAAACCCTGTTTGTGGTGGATGCCATGACCGGCCAGGATGCCGCTAACACGGCCAAAGCTTTTGGCGAAACGCTGCCCTTGACCGGCGTCATTCTCACCAAGGTGGATGCCGATACGCGCGGCGGAGCGGCCCTGTCGGTGCGGGCTATTACCGGCAAGCCGATTAAATTCCTGGGTGTGGGCGAGAAAACCACCGCCCTGGACCCCTTCCACCCCGATCGCCTGGCCTCGCGCATCCTGGGGATGGGTGATGTTCTCTCCCTGATTGAAGAGGTAGAGCAGAAGGTAGACAAGAAAAAGGCTGAAAGGCTTGCTCGCAAGATCAAAAAGGGCAAAAAATTCGATCTGGAAGATTTTCGCGAGCAGCTACAGCAAATGAATAATATGGGTGGCATTACCGGTTTGCTGGATAAGTTGCCGGGAATGGACAATATGGCCAAAATGGCCAAGCAAAACCTGGATATGAAGATGTTCAGCCGCATGGAAGTGATGATTGACTCCATGACCCCCAAGGAGCGGCGCAACCCTGAAATCATTGTCGGCTCCCGCAAACGCCGTATTACCCAGGGCTCAGGCACCCAGGTACAAGACCTCAATCGCCTGCTGAAGCAGCACAAGCAGATGCAGAAGATGATGAAAAAGATGAAAGGTGGCGGTATGGAGAAGATGATGCGCGGAATGGGCGGTATGATGCCACCAGGCGGTCCCGGCGGCGGAATGCCATTCTAGAAATTTTATATTTAACGCGCACTTAGGCCCATTCAGGGGCTTGCCGGACACGCTACAAGCACATCCCTGTGAGCTCGGCACCAGCCTCCTTGGCTGCTGACGGTCCGGCAAGCCCCTGAATGGCCCTAACTGCTCCCTAAGCTACCGAATTCACTAAAAAAATTCTGCGCTCGGGGTTTCAAAACGTAGGGTTTTTACGTATGATGCGCCACCTTTCCGGCCGTTGTGCCGGTTTTTGTCGTGGGCGACGTGGATGAATGCCGCTACAGCCCGCTAACTTAGTAGGAATGCATAGAAAATGGTAACAATTCGTTTAGCTCGTGGTGGCTCTAAAAAGCGCCCCTTTTTTCACCTGACAGTCACTGACAGCCGCAAGGCCCGCGACGGCCGTTTTATTGAGCGTGTTGGTTTTTTCAACCCCACCGCCCGCGGCCAGGAAGAGCGTCTGCGCATTGACAATGCTCGCATCGAACACTGGCAGGGCCTGGGTGCCCAGATGTCAGATCGCGTTGCCAAGCTGGTTAAGGACGCTGCTGTCGCAGCCTGATCCGGTTCGGGTCGAATGAGTGACGTCGGCGCAGATACACTGGTAGTTGGCAAAATTGTCGGTTGCTTCGGTATCAAGGGCTGGGTAAAGGTTCATTCATATACCGAGCCTGTCGAGAATATACTGGGCTACGGTAGTTGTATGATACGCCGTCGAACGGGGCAAGAGCCCATCGAGTTCGATGCGGGACATCGCCAGGGTAAGGGTCTGGTGGCTCATATCAAGGGTGTGGATAACCGCACACTGGCAGAGTCATACAAGGGGCTGGAAATTGTGGCTGCCGCAAGCGAACTGCCACAACTGGGCGACGGCGAGTTCTATTGGCGCCAGTTGCAGGGTTTACAGGTGTGGTGTAAGGACCGGGACTCAGAGGAAAAAGGTGACGAGCGGGTGTTTCTGGGAAACGTGGATCACCTGATTGAAACCGGCGCAAATGATGTATTGGTGGTTAAGGCCTGTGAGGGCAGTATCGACCAGAATGAGAGATTAATTCCCTATCTACCCGGTGATGTAGTTACCCGGATAGATCTGGAAGAGGCCGTTATCGAGATTGACTGGTTCCTCGATTTTTGAGGGGTGATGCAATGAAAATAGCACTGGTAAGCCTTTTTCCGGAGATGTTTGACGCAGTGAGTGAGCACGGAATTACCGGGCGGGCGGTCAAGCAGGGTGTGGTGGAGTTCAGTCATTGTAATCCGCGTGATTACACACAGGACAAACACCGCACGGTAGACGACAGGCCCTACGGCGGTGGCCCGGGAATGTTGATGAAAATAGACCCTTTGCGGCAGGCTATCGCCGCAGCGAGGGAGGCAACGGAAGAGGCGGATACGAAAGTTATCTACCTGTCTCCACAGGGGCAGCGCTTCACCCACGACAAAGCGGTAGAGCTTGCGCGGGAGAAAGCACTCATCCTGGTTGCCGGTCGTTATGAAGGTGTGGACGAGCGCCTGATAGAGGCCGAAGTCGATGAGGAACTTTCCATCGGCGACTATGTTTTAAGTGGTGGTGAGTTGGCCGCCATGGTT
>JAUVBI010000200.1 GCA_030591305.1 Pseudomonadota bacterium | reverse complement strand
GCCTGGCTCAGAGATTACAAGAATCGGGGCGACCCGGCGGATAGCCAAAAATTAGTGAACTGGTATACCTGTCACGCTAATCTAATCGCGATATAACTACAATCTGGGTAAGAACAAATTGAAAAATCCATTGTCGAATGTAATAGCTAAGGGAACTCTCTGTTATGTCATTAGGTAGAATATGAAGCCACTCTATTGGAGAAAATAATGCAAAACACATTTAAAATCACCGCCATAGCCGGCTCGCTGTTACTCACCGCCTGTACAGTTAACCCCTATACCGGGGAGCAGCAAGCCAGCAAAGCTGCCACCTATGGGGCAGGTGCCGCCGCCGTCTGCGGCCTGATTGGCTCTATCGATTCCAGCAAGCACGCCCGCAATGCGGCCCTGGGCTGCGGCCTGGTCGGTGCTGGTGTCGGTGCCTATATGGACGTACAGGAAGTCAGATTGCGCGAGGAGTTACGCGGAACAGGCGTTAGTGTATCGCGTGAGGGCGACAACATAAGGCTTATAATGCCCGGCAATATCACCTTTGAAACAGATTCTTACAACCTGCGCGGTGACGTCTACCCGGTGCTGAATTCCGTGGGAAAAGTGTTGGCAAAATACAATGACACCACACTGCGCGTTACCGGCCACACAGACAATACCGGCAGCAAAGCCTACAACCAGACGCTTTCGGAACGCCGCGCCCGCAGTGTAGCCGACTACCTGGCCACCCAGGGTGTCTCCTCCTCCCGGGCATTTTCAGAAGGAAGAAGCTTCGACCAACCCATTGCCAGCAACGCCACTGCCAGTGGCCGCGCACAAAACCGCCGGGTGGAGCTGTATATTTTGCCTGAGACTTCCGCACTTTAAACTGTCCCCAAATTCATAACAGTGCAAATTCAACGCCGATAATATGGCACACATGCCGGTGAAGCGTTTCTGTTAGCAATTTCCGGTCATAGTCTTTACCTTTCATCACTGCCTCGCGCTCCAGCTGATGAAAAATACTCTGGGTAATGCGGGCGTCGGCAATAGGGTCTGGAGATTGCAGGGAGGCAAAGGACGCAATTAGACCCTCCAGCTGATCTTCCCAGTATTGCAAGACTTCACTCCGCAGTTTATCGATAAGCAAACTCTCGTGATAAAAAGCCAACTCGATAATTCGATCATCCTGATGGCATTCAATCTGGTCGATCTCATACTCCAACATAAGGTTATAGATTTCCCGGGACAGGGTTTCTCTTCCGTACTCTGTTTCAAGCAAACGGGAGGCATTCTGCTTTATGTAAGCCTGAATGTGGGTAACGATGGGGTTACCCCTGCGGGCACCGTCACTCCGCCACTGGATAAAGGCACTGACGATGAGATTTTCGATATTGCTGTAATGATAGGTGGTAGCACCCAGCGGTACGCCCGCCTCTTTTGCCACGGCGCGATGACGCACTCCGCGCATGCCATCCCGCTTGATAATTTGCAGGGTCGCCCGATTAATTTTAATTCGAGTTGCCTCCCCCCGGGTACTTTTTTTCCGGGCCGGAGCTTTCTCAGGCTCTATACTTGAAACTTCCAACACCACTTCAACCATCTTCACGCCGATTACAACCCGGAAAGGAACAGAGCATCTCGAAAATCAGGTTGGCCGCTAACAGGGAAGTATTGCCGGTAGTATCATAGGGCGGGGAGACTTCAACCAGGTCGGCTCCCACCAGGTTTAGCCCCCAGCAGCCGCGAATAATTTCTATGCCCTGTATGCTGGTGAGCCCACCGGGTTCAGGTGTGCCGGTACCCGGCGCCACAGAGGGGTCCAGTCCATCGATGTCAAAGCTGAGGTAGACCGGTGTATCCGGGCCAACCTGCTGCCGAATCTCCGTCATAAGTGGCATCAGTGATGTATGCCAACATTCCTCGGCAGGCACCACTCTCGCACCCCGCTCCCGAGACCAGTCGAAATCCTCCGCTGAATAACCTGTAGCACGCAAACCAATCTGGAACATTTTTTGCGGGTTTACCAGTTCCTCTTCTACCGCTCTCCTGAATAGGGTGCCGTGACAAACTTTCTCACCAAACATGGTGTCGTTGATGTCAGCGTGGGCATCAACGTGTACCAGTGCCACTGGCCCGTGCACCTTGGCCAGCGATCTCAATATGGGCAGGGCGATGGTGTGGTCACCACCCATTGACACCGGCTTGGCACCACAGACCAGCACGCCATCATAAAATTTCTCAATAATGTCTATGGATTTAGGGAGATTGAACGTATTGACCGGCACATCCCCGATATCCGCTATTTGAAAGGAGTCAAAAGGAGCCGCGCGGGTATACATGCCATAGGGGCGAACCATGACCGATTCACAGCGTATCTCCCTGGGGCCGAAGCGGCTGCCACCGCGGTTGCTGCTGCCAATATCCAGTGGAACGCCCACCAAGGCGATATCCAGGCCCTCCGCTGTGGCCTGGGTGGGCAGGCGAAACATAGAGGCAAGGCCAGCAAAACGCGGCATTTCGTTGCCACCCAGTGGCTGGTTGTAGTTAGTCATTTTCTCCCCTCAGCGGGCACAGCTCGTAATACTAACTGTAGTGTAGGGGAGAGGGAGAATGAGGTCTATGCCAAGCCCATTAGTTCACGAGCCTGAACAGAAGAAGCAATGGACCGACCCTGCCTTGCTACTGTGGCGACTAGCTGAGCCACCAGCGCCGAATTATCAGGGGCGGTTTTTCCCGAGGCCAGGAGCAAATTGTTCTCAAAGCCAACCCGGCAGTGGCCACCCAGCTTCGCAGCCAACTTCATACACGCCGCCTCGGCGGCACCAAAAGCACATACCGACCAGATAACAGGCCGTCGACTCGCTGCTAGTATGGGCCGCAGTTGTGCCACAGATGCATCCCCACTGTCGCCGTAACACCCCAACACATACAGCACTGAAGGGCATTCGCCCGATATCACCCCACGGTCCCGCAGGGACTCAAACCGAGCCACATCCTCTACGCAGTAAAGGATGTACTGCGGAGCAATGCACTCACTGGCCAGCCAGGCGAAAAAATCAGCTGCCTGCTGCTCTGCCCCCTGAGGACAAAGTTCACGTATAGCCAAAGACACAGCCTCGGGGCGAAGTTCCCGCACCATCGCCATTTGCTGCTCTGTACTGTAAACACCCACCGCCTCACTGGTAACCTGAATTATCAATTGCTTGCCAATCCGAGCGCGGATAGCCGCAATGGCATCCCGATACCGGGCAACATCCAGGCTATGTTTGCCGTGCTCATCGCGCACATGAAGATGAATCATAGCGGCCCCAGCCGCCTGGCTTTGCTGTGCTACCTCGGCCAACTCATCCGGGGTGATGGGCAGGGCTGGGTGGTCCATCCGGGTTTTGCGCGCCCCGTTGGGTGCGACTGTAATAATAATAGGTGGGGCCTCTGGCATGATTCACTCCTGTTTCTTGCAGGGCATTATTTAGTGCTACTTCCAACTTTTCTACCAGCTCAAACACCTGCTGCCTTTCAATAATAAAGGGGGGTGCCAATAAAATATGATTACCACGCCTGCCATCAATAGTACCGCCGCCGGGATAACACAACAGGCCCGCGCTCATTGCGTGGCGCTTAATAGCGGCGTGCACGGCAAGTTCAGGGGGCAGCGGTGTTTTGCTGGCCCGGTCAGCTACCAGCTCTATGCCGCGGAACAGGCCGCGGCCCCGAATGTCACCCACATTGGGATGCTGGTCAAAGCAGCCGTGCAGCGTATCGTTGAGCAACTCGCCCATGCGCTGGACATTTTTCAATAAGCCCTCCTCGACAATAACCTGCTGCACCGCCAGCGCCCCTGCGCAGGCCGTTGCATGACCCATGAAGGTATGACCGTGCTGGAAAAAACCGGAGCCATCGGCAATGGTGCTAACTATTTCGCTGGAGCACAGCATGGCGCCAATGGGCTGATACCCCGCCCCCAGCCCCTTGGCAATGGCGATAATATCCGGTCTCACTCCCTCCTGTTCGCAAGCAAACAAACTGCCCGTTCTGCCCATGCCACACATCACTTCATCGAGAATCAACAGGATGCCATGACGGTCGCAAATTTCCCGTATGCGGGTAAAGTACCCGGGCACCGGTACCAGTACACCCGCGGTGGCACCCACCACCGGCTCGGCGACAAAACCAATCACTTCTTCTGCACCCCCCTGTGTTAAGCGGGTATCCAGTTCATCGGCCACCCGATGACCGTATTGCTGTGCCGTTTCGTCAGCGCGTTGATCACGGTAGGCATAGCAGGGGGAGATATGGTCGGCACTCACAAGCAGCGGTTCGAAGGGTTGACGGCGCCACTTGTTGCCGCCCACTGCCAGCGCGCCCAGGGTATTACCGTGATAACTCTGGCGCCTGGCGATAAACCTGCTGCGTCGGGCCTGCCCCTTTTCCAGAAAAAACTGGCGGGCTATTTTCAGGGCAGACTCGACGGCCTCAGAGCCCCCGGAAACAAAATAGACGTGCTCTATTCCCGCTGGTGCATGCTGAATAAGGTGGTCTGCCAGCGCCTCGGCTGGCTCCGATGTGAAGGAACCCGTATGGGCAAATGCGATACTACCCACCTGATTTTTGATCGCCTGCACAACCCGGGGGTGGGAGTGCCCCAGAGACGAAACCGCGGCACCCCCAGATGCATCCAGGTACTGTTTGCCCGCTTTATCTATAATGTAAACACCACGCCCCTCTACAGCCACCGGTAACGGCGTGCCATTAATCTCCCGGTGCAGAATGCGGCTGTGAGAATACATTTTGTCCCTGCCTGAAAACCTGAATATCTATGGCGAGGGTAAAGCAACTGTGATCGTCCGGGCAATCGACTTATTCTATCGTGGCCTGTGAGTAAAAGTATCAGCCATTGGGCAACGCGAGGTAAGCCTCGAGATCGAGCTTTTCATGTAAATAGGACGCCGCCTGTTTTTGAATCCAACGGCGGAACACCTGCACTTTATGCTCGTCCCCGCTGCGCTCAGGAAAGTGCAGAAAGTAGGCATTGTGCCTACGTACAAAGGTATTAAATGGTATTACCAAGCGCCCTGCAGCCAGGCCTCTGGCCGCCAGAATGCTGCCGGCGACTATAACGCCCTCACCCTCCACTGCCGCCTGTAAGGCCAGCGAGGCATCGGCATAGTAAAGCCCTCGACCCTGTTCTGGACCATCGAGCCCAGCCTCGTCAAAAAGTGCCTGCCAGGCTTCACCCTCGTCGTCGTGAATCAGGCTATGGTTTTTTAAATCGGCAGTCGAACGCAGTGCATGCTCACCCTGTAACAGTGAGGGTGCACAAGCGGCAAACGTATCCACATCAAATAATTTTTCCGTGATCACCTGCGAAAAAACCGAGGCGCCATAGCGAATGGCCACATCGGCCTCGCGATTCTGAAAACCGGAGAATGTATGAGAGGGGGACAGGCGAATGGTCAACTGCGGGTAACGCTGCTGAAAGTCACTTAGGCGGGGAATCAACCATTGGGCGGCGAAGGCCGCTGTCAACTGAATGGTCAACACCTCGGTATCCATATCACTGTCCAGACGTAAACCAACTCTTTCTATTTTATCGAGCGCAGCACTGATGACAGGCAATAGCCGTTTACCTGCTGAGTTTAATGACACCTTGCCCTTCGAGCGAATAAACAGGGGTTGCTGGTAGTAATTCTCCAGCGTTTTGACAGCCTGACTGACCGCACCATGCGTAACATGCAGCTCCTCGGCAGCCCGGGTAAAACTCAAATGCCGCGCTGCGGCTTCGAACACTCGCAGGGTGTTTAGTGGCGGCAGTTTGCGCTTCATCTTCTCT
>JAUVBI010000011.1 GCA_030591305.1 Pseudomonadota bacterium | reverse complement strand
CGTACTATACGCAACTCCTCCTGAGGGCCGTTAGCTCAGTTGGTAGAGCAGTTGGCTTTTAACCAATTGGTCGCGCGTTCGAATCGCGCACGGCCCACCATTTTTCCTGTCAACAGGTGCGAATAAAGTTACCCCTCGATTCACGCGGGCTGATCCCATATCGTTTTTTAAACGACCTTGAAAAGTGTGCTGCGCTGGAGAAACCAACGCTATAGGCAATACTCTCAATACTGTGCCCCACATAAGTGGGGTCTGCCAACAGTCTGGCTGCCCTTTCAAGGCGTTGATTTATAATTCGCGTATGGATTGTCTCTGACTCATTCTGAAACAGTTTGTGAAGATAGCGATTTGAAATGCCCATGGCCTTGGCAATTTGACCATTGTTTAAACCGGGGTTACAGAAGCTGTTATCGATATACAGTCGAATACGTTGCCTGATTGATTCCTGAACCAGGGAGTTACCCCCTACCTGCTCCAGCATCACCGAGGAACTAAAGGCCATCGCAATCATGTTGACCAGGCTTTCTGAGAGATCCGCCGGAGCCTGCTGAAGATTGTTCACTTCCTGTGCGAGTGAAAATATCAGGTTTGTAAGTATAGCCCCCAAGCCTGTGGTTCCAGCAATAGGGATGGCGGTGTATTGCTCCGGATTCATAAGGTGGCGTGACAGCACTTTTTTGGGCATTTGCACGACTAACTGATGAAAGCGTTCATCAAAAGTAAGTGAGTAGGGTTGTGTGCTGTCGTAGAGTGCAAAGCTGCCAGGATTGAGTATGGCCACCCTTCCGTTTTGCTTTACCATTCCCTTGTTCGAGACCTGGAAACTGATAAGGAAGTCTTCCTCCAGTGCCTGGGAAATCTGGTGCTTTGAACGCAGAACTTTCTGTGGGTCGGAAATCACTTCGGCAAAACGAAGATCGCCTATACTGACCCCGCCCCGAAGTTCTCCGTTAAATGGCCCCGCTTCCTTCCGCTCACATTCCAGTTGAATGAACTCATCGCAGATGATTTCCCGCCAGTAGGGGAAGCTTTCGCCAGGCGTGTATTGCGCGGTTTTTTTGTGATAACCATTGTCAATCAGGAAATTCATCGCCGCTCTCCCCAAGCACGCTATTAAAGGAAGTATAGTGCTTTTGTGTTATATGTACCCCAATAAACCCGTGTCAGAATGACACCCAATATAGGTGAACTCACAGCCTTGAGCTGGAAGTACACTCACTTCGTGCCACAAACGTAGCGCCAGGCCCTCCCCGAAAAGCTCTACCATTTGCATAAACTGATCAAAGATCCTAACGTGGGTAGGGTGGCTTTTGGCCCAGTTCTCAAATGCATAGACATCCGTAGCATAACCCAGGCCAAAGCTCTCAGCCATGGCGTTCCAGTTGCGGTCTGTTTTTCTCACATAGCGCATGGAATAGCAGCTGGTTTCATCTGGATGTTCTTGCAGAAACTGCATACCTTTGGCTAAAACGGGCTGTACTTTCTTAAGATAGTAGGCCTTCTGCTCCTCATCACAGAACGACCAGTTTTGTCCGGAGCGAATGACGCACATGTTCCTGGCTGGATGAATTAATACCCTCTGCCCGTTCTCTGATACTTGCGCAGTGAGCCCTGTATGGATATTGCAGGTTTCTTTGAGGTCTTCGTGGTCGTACAGGGGTATTCTGTCCCGCATCGCGCCGGAGTAGCCATGCTCGACAAGGGGGCCTTCAATGCCTGAGCCTAACGTCCCTATTCCATGGGGTATGTCGGTAGAGTGCAGGGTTTCAAGATGATCCAGAGGTATGTGAATTATTTCACGCCAGTAGCCTGTATCTTCTTGCAGCCTGTCCGATGAGTCCCACCACAGCCGGTTCTGATCGATTGCCCACCATTTTTCGTAGTCTGTCCCCTTCCAGTAGGCAATATAGAGGTGGTTAAGCACCCCTTTTTTATCAACGAACGTTCCCTGTTCAATAGACGCCGGACCGTGGGCTCTTGAAAAAGCAGCTTCTGCCCATAAACTCAGGGGTTCCGGGCGCGGGGACTGAATGCCAAAGTATCCGGCGACAAGAAACGCTACATCACTATCCCAAATGGTCTGCCAAGCGGGGGAGGGGGGCTCCCATCCTGCAGGTGTACTCTTGGTGGTCATTGTTTACACTCCGTTAGTTAGTCAGGCGACATTTCCTGTACTGATTCATTGTAGTCTACAGACGGAAGCTCCTCTGGGTTTTCCAAAGAAAACTCTTCCACAGCCCGCTGGGGATGTCTATTCAGGAGCAGGCGTGTGACATCGGGTCGCGAGTAATGCCCCACAGGGTCGGCAAAAGACTTCGCTACTGCGATGGCACCCAGGTCGATTTCGGCAAACAGCAGGCCCTCCTCCTCTGGAGCCAGTTGATTGCACATGGGGCTGCCATCCGGGGCATAAATCTGTGCGTAACCACCGCCTGCCTGCAACATTTCTGCCTGGCTCTCATTTTCCACCAAAAGGGCAAGCATTTCCTGGGAAACCACACCACAAGGCGCCAGTACGTAAGTTTGCCCCTCAGCCGCATAGGTTTGTGACAGCGCCTGATTGAGCTCTGCGCCCAGTGAATAAGCCTGCGGGTAGCAGCTGAATGATGGCCAGGCGGCAATGTGAAGCTGTTCGTGCATGCTGTACATAGCGTATTTTGTCAGAGGTTGTAAATGTTCCCAGCAACACAGTTGGCCCACTTTTCCCAATGCGGTATCAAAGACTCCCAGGTCGCTGCCATCGCCATCTCCAAAGACTGTGCGCTCCACATGTGTGGATTTGAGTTTTCGCCTTGCCTGAATCAGCTCGCCCTCTTCACTGAACAGAAATTGCGCTATGTACAATGAGCCATGGTCTCGTTCGCTGGCTCCTACCGACACATAAATACTATTGTCCCGAGCTGCCTCTGCCAAGCGTGTAAATGCATCGCTATTTATTACCAGGCAATTTTCATGGTACTGCTGGAAATACCGTATGTTGTTTGCTGGCGCGGACAACCAGATCCACCACGGGTAGCCCGGTATCCAACACTCTGGAAACGCTACGATTCGCGCCCCTTTCGCACTCGCTTGTTGAATTAGAGCTATAGCTTTGTCGACACAGGCATCGAGGTCCATAAAAACGGGTGCGGCCTGTACAACGGCTGCTTTGAATTTAATACTCATTGAACAGGCTCCAGTCTGGCTTTTTCATAAGTTATTCACACGGTGGGACATCGGGAGCCTCCATATCGATTATTCTAATTTGACTGAAGCTAGTAAATTAGGCGAGAAGTGTCTTTTAGTCCATGCACACAAGGGCACGAAAGCTTGCCATTTAGGGCACTTGCAATAGCTAGATGTGCGATGGTATTGGCCGTGGTATGTTGTCGCCGTGTGCAGGGGAAGTAATTTTTTACGGAGAAATTTAATTTTTCCGATTCGCCACGGGGGCGATTAAACACGGCATTGGTAACGTTTGTTCCACCGATTATCAGTGGTGTATTTTTCCCTGATGGCTTTGTATATGCCATCGGCTTTGCGGGGCTTGTGATGGCCTTTAATGGATTGTTGGTTCCCCCGTTGATGCTATACAAGAGCAGGAAACTGTTTGTAAGAGGGGCGTTAATGCCTGCGACGACAAGGTATTGAAAAGTATCACTCTAAAATTGAATGTGTGCCAAATTTATATTGTAGGCCTCGGGGTCCAGTCCCTTCACGATATTCAAGGCCGGTAAATTATCACCCTTCGGTTTGTCGCGGAGGTCGACCATGACAGTGTTTTTCAGCTTGTTTTTGTTTGCATCCAATATCACCAGAACCTTGGGGCGCAGTCGTCGGGTACGATATTCTGCCACGACCACGGCCACTTCGCCGGATGACAGTTCCACCAGTGTTCCCGCCGGGTAAATACCCACCGCCTGGATAAAGGCCTCAACCAGTTCGGCCTGGAAATCTACATCCCTTGAGCTATACAGCAGTTTGATGGCATCCGGTGGTGAAATCGTATCGGCGTATTCACGCTTGCTGGTGACGGCGTCGTAAGTATCTACGATGGCCGCTATTCTTGCGAAAGTGGGTATATTGTCTTCTTTCAAACCCTCGGGATAGCCTGACCCGTCGAAACGCTCGTGGTGGTGCGCTACCATGTCGATAATATCCTGGTTGGTAATCCCACTTTGCTGGATGATGTCCAGGCCGTATCCGACATGACCTGCTATCTGGGCTATCTCCTCCAGGTTCAGTTCTCGGGTTGTCTGTAGCAATTCAGGTGCCACCCGCAATTTTCCTACATCCATGAGCAGGCAACCCATGGCGAGTGAACGTAAATCGTGCTTGGGTAGTCCCAGTTGTCGGCCCAGTGAAACCGACCAAATGGCAGAACCCAGGGAGTGTTGGTAGGTATACTCGTCATGCTTTTTTAAACGGGATATCCACAGGCATGCATCGGGGTTGCGAGAAATACTGGCGACGATAGGGTCTACAGACTTCTTCAGTTTGATGACGTTTATGTTGCCGCCTTCAAATACCTCGGAATAAATGTCATTGATGTCCTTCAGTAAGGTGTCTATTGCCAGCCGTGCTTTTGGGTGCTCTTCTTCCCAGGCCGTGTCGTCGTGATAGGGCTCAATTGGTCGATTGTGGAATATTTGCTCTGGGTGGAGGCGCGGGCGATCGTCCAGTTTTCGCCCCTTAACGGGTGCCGGGCGACGGCGGTATGCATGGGTGTTTAGCTCGGCAGCCAGATAGCGGCTTTTACGTGCATCGACCAGGACATACTCACAATATTCCCGCACTCGATCGATATCTTCCTTGTTATCGAGGTAGAAGCCCTGGGTGAGGAAGGGTGTGCCCAGCCACTCACGGTCCAAGCCACTGACAAACATGCCAATGTATAGGTCCTTGCTTTGTACTCTAAGGATATTGAGCATGACGGCCCTGTTTTTCATCCTGCTTTCGTTGTGCAGTACCCCATACCCCTTATTCAGGGGCGGGGTATAAGTAATAGGATCTTAGCTGAGTAATGGCCCCAGTAAAAACGTTAGTTGTACTTTTTTGCAGGTTTTCAGAGGCATGATGTGACACAGATTGTCAGACATATGAAGGAGTGAGCTGATTGCTTGGGGAGTTATCTCTGTTCCAGGCGGGACTTAATGGCAAAAAACCACAAAAAGAAGGGCAGGGCAGCCTGATGCGCCTGGGACTGAGCTGTGTAGAGATACTGGTTATCCATGACCTGGATGAGGGCTATCATGGCGCGGATGGCCTGGTCGCTCACCGCAGAGACCTTGAGTCCTCCGGCTATAAATTGAAGCCATTTGGGCTGGGCACAGTACAAGTCTGGCGGCGGCAGCCTTGCAATTTTGTCTGGCCCACCCGGTTATTGCTGCGGCAATTCCCGGGGCAACGCACGCGCGTTTTGTGAAGGCTAATATTGAAAACCTGTCTGTGGCGATACCCCGCGACTTGTGGGCTGAACTAAAGTCACAGCAGCTAATTGCGCAGGCCTCGCCCGTCCCGCAGGGACACCAGTGAACAGCGACACTAAAAATGAATGTGATGCCCCCCATCTGGACGACATCGAGAGAGAGAAATTATGCCAATAGAAAAATCGATTACTTCAGTTGAGAGGGTTCCGGTTGGCGAGCAGGTCGCCATGGGCTGTCACGGCGGTAAAATCCAGTATATTTTGGCAAAGCCGTGACATAGCTATTCAATCGGGTTAGCTTTACCCTTCACATAAGCATGGTATGACAACTCCTAAAATGGCATTTCTTCAATTCAGGCATTGGTGTGCCGCTGCAGCCCCCAGCGCCCATCGAATTACCTTCTGCGCCACTTTGCATTTAGCGCTCGCACTCTTGCTCACTCCGCAGGTACACGCTGAGATCACCATTGATGGAGTATTGGATGAGCCGGAGTGGCGCGATGCTCTGGTGTTTGATCAATTTGTCACCACCGAGCCGCTGACCAGCCAGCCGGCAAAATATGCCACGCAAGTGCGGGTTATTACCGACGATGAGGGCATTTATATTGGGTTCAGTAACTATCAGCCACCAGAAGTAAGGCGTGTGCATCGTCGTTTTCGGCGCGACGCCCGCATCGAAGCTGACCGGAACATTGTAGGTATTGATTTTGAACATGCGGGCCTGGCGGGCTACGATTTTACCGTCGGGTCCACCAACACGAAGCAAGACGGCATCATGACTGCTGGTGGCTGGTCTGCGGATTGGGATGGCACCTGGTACTCACAGACCTCTGCAAATGAGGATTATTGGTATAGCGAGATATACATTCCCTGGACGGTGGCGCCTATCTCACGTAGCAAAGGTGAACAAAAGACCATCGGCCTGTGGTTCTCGCGTGTTGTCTACGGCGAGAGTCTGCGCTTTGCTTATCCAAATGCCTCATTCGCGCGGCCCACGTTTATCCAGGACTGGCATTCCCTGGAAATCGGTAAAATCGAGGCTTCAACGCTGGACTGGTTTCCCTACCTTAGCTACACCAATGAGATGGAGGAGGGCGATGATGAATGGAAGGTGGGGCTTGATATGGTGTGGCGCCCGGATGCCAGCACCCAGTTGACAGGTGCGCTGAATCCCGATTTTGGACAAGTTGAAAGTGATGACCTGGTGGTCAATTTTTCAGCGTTTGAGACCTTTCGCTCAGAGAAAAGGCCCTTTTTCACAGAAAACCAGGCAATGTTTACCTCTCTGGTGCCCAATGGTGACCGGGTGGTGCACACACGGCGCATCGGTGCTGGCAGTGATGCCGGCGATGAAGGCATCACAGGTATTGATGCCGCAGCCAAATTCACACATTTCGGAAAATCGCTGGATTATGGTGTGTTTGCCGTTACCGAGGACGATACCGCACTGTCCCGGGGGAGAGATTTTGTTTCGACACGCATTCAGCACAATAATGCGGGGTTAACGCTGGGCCATCGCTTGACCTACGTCGATCGCCCCACCCTCAACCGGACAGCCATGGTGAATGCCCTGGATGTCGATTGGCAGCCCGGCGCAATGCGTGTGTCGGGGCAGTTACTGGCCAGCGATATTGAGCAGCGAGCCAACAGTACCAACGGCCAGGCTTCGCTGGACCAGCAAGACTACGCGGGCTGGGTGAGCTGGGCCTACTCGCCCTCGGACGAGTGGAGCCACAAGCTTGACTTGACCCATTATGGTAATGAGTTCGACATGAATGATATGGGCTTTATGCTGCGCAATGACCAGACGATGCTGGTGGGTGAAGAGCGCTATCACACGCTGGAATATCCGGAGGATTCCACAATCCTCACCAGCTATTGGAACGTCGATTACGCCTATGAAGAGAATACAGAGGGGGACCGCCTGGCCCTGTGGGGGAAGCTCACGCGTAATTGGGTTTTTAAATCCAGTCGGAAAGTGGATCTTGATGTGAACTACCAGAGCGCGGGTTGGGATGATCGCATCACCCGTGGAAATGGTTTGTATGCGCTTCCAGTGCAGTATTCGGGTACTGCCCGTTACGCCAGTGCGCGTGACGGGAAGTTCACCTATTCAGCAACGGCTTTCACTGAAACCAGTGGCACGAAAGAGCCGTCCTACGGCGTAATTATAGAGCCAAAGCTGTATGTCACCGAGACCTTGACCCTGAGCTCGAGAGTGCTATATCAAAACTTCAAGGAGTGGTTGCTGTGGGACTTCCGCACGGAACAACTGGCCGCGTTTGAATCGGATCGCTATGTACTCGATTTAGAGATGGACTGGTACCCCTCGGCAAGACAAGAAGTGCGCGTCAAATTTCAGTGGGTTGCAGTGAGCGCTGATGCAGTGACTGGTTACGACCTGGATGAAAGAGGCAATCCGATAGCCTCGGATACACCCGTGTCCGATTTCAGTTTAAGTGATACAGCCTTGCAGATACGATATCGCTACGAGTTGGCACCGCTGTCTGATATTTATCTGGTCTACAGCCGTGGTGGCTTTTTTTCCAGTAATGATACGGATAATGGCCCCAGGAATTTGCTGCAAGAGGGGTGGCGGGAGAAACGGGTAGAGACCATCGTGGCAAAAATTCGTTATCGATTTTAGTATAATTATTCACTATGAAATGGAATATCTTCAACTCGAGCATTGGTGTGGCGCTGGGCGGCGGTGCAGCCAGGGGCATTGCCCACATTGGTGTTCTCCATGCTTTTGAAGAAGATGGCGTTAACATCTCTTATATTTCTGGCACCAGCATCGGTGCCCTGGTTGCCAGTTACTATGCCTTTGGGAAAAGTATTGAAGAAATTAAGGCCGTAGGTAAAGAGCTAAATTTCACCTCTGTCATCGGTTTGTCGCTGCAAAAAAAGGGTTTGTTCTCTACCCGATCAATGGAAAAAATGATTGTTAAAGACCTGGGTGATGTCAATATCGAAGACGCGCAGATCCCGCTCGCCATCTGCGCTACCGACATTTCAACGGGGGAACAAGTTGTCCTGAGACGGGGAAACCTGGCAAAAGCCGTGTGCGCATCCACCGCTGTGCCGGGTATTTTTGTTCCTGTAGAGATTGAGGGTAGAACTCTTGTGGATGGTGGTATCAGTGAAAATGTGCCTATCAGCCTGCTCGATGAAATGGGTGCAGGATTTACCATAGGCATTAATTTAAATGGCAATCAGGAGTACTCACCCCCCAAGGATATTATCTCCATCATGAGTAATGCGATCGACATTGCGATTGATTTGCGCACCAGGGATCAACTGAAAACCGCAGACTTCGTACTCTCTTTGGATCTGAAGCGTTATAGCCGGATGGATAACTCCGGTCAGTTTGATGATTTATATAATGAAGGTTATTACGGCACCCAGAAACAATTTAAAAAGCTGTTGTGGTATCGAAAAGTACGTATTGTGTTTTACCTGGAAAAACTCTTTCTCGCTATTGTGCCCTTTAAAATCCCCAATGCCCTGGCCTGGTGGCGTTCTTGAACGGGGAGCTACAGTTACACACTATCTGCATTATACTTGTCTGTATTAGTAATAAAATCTCTTCTTGAGAGGGGCCGTATGACGCCAAGCACGCACACCGATATTCTTGCCACTCGAGAGCCACCGCAACAGGAATTCATAGAACCCATCACCCGTCACGTGCCCGAATTTGCCAATTGGCTGCCCGAGTCTGTGCGCCCCCTGTGGCAGATGGTCGAACAATACCCCCTATTAGGGGCTGTAATTATAGCCTGCCTGTTTTTTGTGCTCGCCCTGTTTACTCGTAGCGTGGTGTTGCGATTTCTGGATAAGTTGGCAGGTAGTACCGGCAACCAGTTTGATGACTACATGGTGCAGGCCCTGCGCAAGCCACTGTTTACCACGGTTTTATTTTTTGGCCTGTGCCTGGCGGTAAAGGCGGCCCAGTTAGCTTTTGGCACAGACGCTCTGATAAATATTTTTGTCTCGGTGATCATTGCCAGCTGGATGCGCGCATTCTTTGCCATGAGCACCGCAATACTCGATGCACTGGCGAGGAACCACCACCGTTTTCCCATTGTTGAAGAGCACACGGTGCCACTGCTCGATTTGTCGATCAAGTTGCTGGTCTTACTGTTTGGCAGCTACGCCCTGCTAATGGTGTGGGGGGTAAACCCCCTGGGCTGGCTGGCATCGGCGGGTATAGTCGGTATCGCTGTAGGCTTTGCCGCAAAAGATACACTGGCTAATTTGTTTTCGGGGTTTTTTATCCTGGTGGATGCGCCCTACAAAATTGGCGATTACGTCAATCTTGACAGCGGTGAACGGGGTCGGGTAACCCACATTGGCCTGCGCAGTACCCGCTTACTGAGCCGGGATGACATTGAAATAACACTACCCAATGCCCTGATTGCCAATGCAAAAATTGTCAATGAGAGTGGCGGGCGGGATTCCAGAATACGAATTAGGCTTCCCGTGGGGGTTGCCTACGGCTCCGATGTAGACCAGGTGTGTGAGTTGTTGCAAAACCTCACCGAGGCACACCCGGAAATATGCGCTGACCCGCAGCCACGGGTGCGCCTGCGGGCATTCGGCGCGTCCAGTCTGAATTTTGAGGTGCTTGGATGGATAGTAAAACCGGAAGACCGTGGACGAATCATTCACGAAATGTTGGTGGCCATCTACAAGGCACTCGCCCGGGAGGGCATAGAGATACCTTTTGCCAAAACCGATATCTATGTAAAGGAATTTCCCCGGCCGCGTTGACCCCCGAGTTACCTATGACTAAATCAGCTTTGGGCAGGGTTTAGCGTTCCACAACCCGGGGTGGTCTTGCGACCTCGACTAAAATGCCCACACCGCCCTGACAAATACATTGGTTCCATACCCGAGTAGTCTACCTCCCTTCGCTATATCCGGATTTGCCGCCCGGTTATAGCCGCCCAGGTGATCTTCATATTTTTTTGTCAAAGACATTGCCTACGCCAGCTGCCAGGTTCATCTTGCTGGTCGCCTGCCAGGTGGTGTTAAGATTAACCAGGCCATGGCAATGGCACTGATGAGTAGGCGTGGTGAAAGTTTAGGCAAGAGAATCTCCTGTCAGCATAGAGCTGTATTTATTTGGCGGGTATAATAATGTCCCTTGTCGTATGCTGGAATGCGACAAATTGTCGCGCCATTCCCAGCGGAAAAATCCATTATCATGTACGCAGGCATTTCAAGGTTGTTATAGAACGATGACACTATTTTTCCTATCCGCACTGAAGCAGAACCTGCGAAGGCTGTGCTGGATACGTTGCATACTTCTGCTAGTGGAGTGTGCGGCACTCTCTTATGCCTATGCTATTGACCTGCCATTGCCGTTCGCACACATTGGAAATCTTCTGCTTCTGGCCCTAGCCATTATTCTATTCACTTTCTGGCGCGCCAGCCCCGTAAGACCCTGGCCCGTCACTGAAATGGAATTTCTTATTCATTTGCTGACTGATGCTGCAGTGCTGTGTTTTTTGTTGTACCTGACGGGTGGTGCGAGCAACCCCCTGGTATCCTTGCTGCTGATTCCCTTGACTATTTCAGCTGCTCTACTGCCCGCACGCTATACTCGCGTTATTACGGCATTCTCACTGGCTAGCTATAGCGCACTTCTGTATTACTTTATTCCTCTGGATATCATCGCTACCCATCATGCTCCAGCGGGTATCAGTCCGCATATTGCCGGGATGTGGTTTACCTTTTTACTCAGTGCCTTGCTTATTACTTATTTCATTACACAAATGGCGCATACCCTCAGGCAGCAGGAACAGCATCTGCAGCGCAACCGCGAGGATACTCTGCGCGATGAGCAGCTTCTGGCTGTGGCCACCCTGGCAGCAGGTGCGGCACATGATCTTGGTACGCCTCTGTCCACCATGCGTGTGCTGTTGAGCGAGTTGGAAAGTGAGACGGTAGATGATAAGGCCCTGAACGGTGACATCAAGTTGTTGGGCAGCCAGGTTGAGAGGTGTAAGGCCAGCCTGCAAAGTCTTGTAAGCAGTGCCCAGGATCAAGCTGCCAGTGAAGAGCTAGCCATACTGACTACCGACTTCCTGAACCAACTACTGGATAGTTGGCGCTCTGTGTGCCCGGAAGTAACGGTAAAAGTCCAGATAGCAGATGAAGTACGCGGCACTGAGTTAAAGAACACGCCCAGCTTGACACAAGCATTGATGAATCTGCTAAACAATGCAGCAGAAGTGAGTGATGTCATCGACATTGAGGTGAGTCGGCAGGGCAGTTCACTGCAGCTCTCTCTGCGCGATTATGGTCCCGGAATCCCGGCGGAGCTGCTGCAGAAAATTGGTCATTCGTTGCTGCGCCATAGCGAACACGGCATGGGCCTGGGGCTCTTTTTGACCCATGCTACTATAGAGCGCATTGGCGGCTCGATACGGCTGGAGAATCATCCCGGGGGCGGCTCAGTAACGCAAGTTAGTATTCCCCTGTATATGGCGACCGAATGATGATTGATGAAACCCTGCTTATTGTCGACGATGATGAGGTGTTTACCCAAGTGCTGGCGCGGGCAATGGACAAGCGTTTCACTCGGGTCTGTGTTGCACATACTGTGGAGCAGGCCGTTCAGTTGGCAGGGGTAGAAAAGCCTGAGAAAATTGTTCTGGATTTGAAAATACACCAATCTTCGGGCCTGGATATTATTGAACAGCTCTGCTCGGTCAGTCCCGGTGTGGTCATCGTGATGCTTACGGGCTATTCAAGTATCGCGACCACGGTCGAGGCGATGAAACTGGGTGCTATCGATTATCTTTGTAAGCCCGTGGATGCCGATGAGCTGATAAGGGCTTTTAGCGAAAATTCGGGGGAGAAATCACCCGACATTCCCGGCAACCCGCCTACGGTCAGGCGTTTGCAGTGGGAGCATATCCAAAAAGTGTTGGCCCAGAACAATGGCAATGTCTCGGCTACCGCGAGGGCACTGGGCATGCACAGGCGAACCTTGCAGCGTCGCCTGCAAAAGCGGCCCGTTAGTTACTAGCGATATGGTTCAAGTAATTTAACCCACTTCCGATTGTAATGGCATTGGGTTTTCTATGCTTTATTTGACCCGAAGGCTGGTATGAAAAGATTAAAATAGCGCGGCCCGACTTTGTCGATATTGATAGGCCCATGTCCCTATGGTTCCCTCTGTTCCATTCACAGGGAGCCGAACCAACGCTAAGCCCGATCAGTGAAGCACGCCGAAGTCACATGTAAGTCACATGCGGCTCTGAAGCAGAGTTCTTGCAATATTTTCTTTCAAAAGTGTGATGCAGGTCTCGAAATGTGCCCCGCGGGATGAGAAGTATGCAAGTTGTTATGCTTAAAGAGGCTCTAATTATTCAGGTCGATTCATCAATTGTCGATACAAGTTCACGGTCTCACTCGATAGCTGGGCCCCGTATTTTTCTATTATGACTTTCTGACACTCGTTATAGATTGCAGTTACTTCCTGCAGGCGGTTCATTTTTTGGTAACAACACATTAAGTCGCGATAGATGTTTTCCTCCGCGCCTAATTTGTCCAGCATGCTCCTATACATATCAATAGCCTGGGGGAAATGTGTGTCTTTCTCCTGCGCCCTGGCCAGAGTTCGGGAAATATTTAGGTAGCGGTTTGCCAGGGTCCTTCGGAGAATTATTTCAGTGCCATTGCCCGTTTCAGGTACGTTGTATTCTCCCCGGTAGATCTTTTCTGCCGCCGCAAGATGGTCGATATCTATATGGCCATTTACCTCGGAATTAGTCAAAAACTCCCAGCTGTCTACCCAGCAGATATCCTGGTTTAGGAGCACCCTGCCTTCACTGGATATAACAGTGTCGGGGTTACCAATAAATGCCCGTAAGCGAGCGAGGTTTGTATTGAGGTTTGAGCGACCTTTCTTCTCGCTCTTGTCAGGCCATAGTTCACTCATTAACTCCCCCTGAGACACTCCCCGGGATCCGGCTGTTATCAATATACCGAGAATTTCCAGCAAGCGCTTGTGGGCACGGCCCTGGCTCTCCAGTAATTGATTATCCACATGTATCTCAAGTGCACCCAGGGTGCGAATTTTAATCTGCCAGGGCCAGCGATCTCGCGCGGAGAATCCTGGAGGAATTTTGAGTGAGTACAGCGATACCCAGCGGGCGAAGTACACAGGGTCAATATCGGACTCAATGGCAAGCCCGATCAAGCTCGGAAGTTGCTGTGGCATCATCCACGGGCAAACAAAGATATTCTGGGCCACTCCAATATCCCGTGCACGTTGCAGGAATGCACGCGCTGCCCATTGGCGGTTACGTTTGAGGCACCAGGTGGCTTGCAGCAGGCGAACCATTATTTCCAGGGTGTTACTTCTGGCGGTCATCGCAAATTGCCTGATTTCTCGCAGTACAGTCCATGCTTCATGCCAATTTTCACGCTGGATCAGAAGAGCTGCCTTGCCACCCAGAAACAGGTTGCGAATCATCGGAACCGGGTTGCGTTCGAGAAATACCAGACCCGCTTCAATGTGTCTGATAGCCGATGTGTGTCTTCCCTCCAGCATTGCCAGCCATCCGGAAAAGAGCTCATCGAAAGCCACATGCATGGAATTATTCAGGCCAATGACCTGCTTGAAGTACGCGGAATATTTTTTAGCCCGTTTGATGTTGCCCTGACCGAGTGCCATATACAAACCGTGGGTCAGGGATACGGATTGCCACACCAGTACGCCGCTTTCCTCTCCTATTTTTAGCGCGTTTTCTACGTATTCGTAGCATTTGTTGGGCGACCCGACGAAGCAGTACTGGTAGGCCGCCTCGAAGTTATTGAGGAGAATCTGGTCCAGGGGGCTGGTAGGTGACTGTTGCACCAGCGTGCGCATGACATTTAGATAAAAGTCAGTCTGGCTTTGGTTGCCCGTACCATAGGTGAAGTGATACAGAATTTTAACAAAAAGAAGCGTTCTCTCCTGGGTGGGCATAGGCGTGTGAACATGGTCGGCTACCGCTTGCTCCAGCAGGGGCAGCTCCGGGTGCTCAGGTGACCAGAATGACAAAACGCCGAAGCGGGACATCATTAAACTTATTTGCAATGAATCCGGTAAGCTCGCGTAGTCTGTAGTGGCGTGAAGATCGTATTCCTTTATCCAGTCACCCAGTTGATTCAGCCCATCCCAGCTTAACCAGATGGCATTGGTCACAGCGCGCCAGGATATGGCCATTCCCACTGCGTTCCCCTGGTCACGATAGAGAGAATAAGCTTTGGACAAATGCTCGCGTGCCTTGGGGTGGCCCAGTGATATCTCACAGGTACCCTGCCAGAACAGCAGATCGGGGCTGGTATCGATGAGTTCTCCTGGTAGGTGAGAGAAGGACGTTTCCAGTTGGTCTATCTGCCCTCTCTCGACTAACTCTCGTGCGTTGTTAAATATGAGTGCGGTAATGTCATCCCATTTTTGGTATTCAACGTACAGCTTGGTGGCTGCTAAAAATTCCCCGAGAGAAACCAGTAGGGCGGCTCCCCGTTGGACCACAGCCAGGCGATCATCGGTGCTCAGTTTTAGCTTAGCTTGCTGGCGCAGAAAGTTGTGAAAAAGATTCTGGTGTGTATAGGCCGCGTAACTATTCTGCGGGTCCAGCCCGGGGTTGGGGCAACGGGTTTGCCGGGATGTAAATATGCGCTCATTACACAGTGACAAAAAGAGTTGTTCAGTATTGGGTACTTGAAGGGTATCCTCAGCGGCATTGGCAGGTATAAAAGGCAGCAATGAAGACCGCAGTAGCAGCGTTTTCATGTCCTTGGTCAGACGAGTGAACAGGGTCTCCATAAAATAATCAGAAGTTGCCTGCAGCCCCGTTTCGGCCAGGGTAAGGCCCTGGTCGAGCCCAAGGCGCAAACGCTCCAGCAGTAATATGACTCCCGCTGGCCAGCCCCCTGTGCAATCAAGCAATGCCTTTAGCCAGCTTGCATCACACTCCGCGAACTGGGGGTAGGCGTCTACTATTTCGCTCAATTCGGCGAGATCAAAGTTGAGGTCGGAGAATATTTCAATGTTGCGGTCTAAGGTGGCCTGGGACCACTGGGCGGGAGGGGATGCCCGGCTTGCGATAAGTAATGTAACTCCCAGGTGTTCGGCCTGCACTGCCATGCTGGCCAGAAAACGGTTGAGTTCATCCAGCGGGTCGAGCGTGTGGTAGTCCTCCAGATAAAGTATCCAGGGGGAAGTATGGTGTTCGCGAATGGCTTTGAGCAGCAGGGAGTCGCTTGTATGACAGTCTATCTCACCGGTGGGCAGTGACAGGCCCTGGTTTATCGCTGCAAAAAAAGTTGCGGCGTTGGGCTTCTCCCCATCAAAGCGATACTGAATTACGGGCAGATTTGTGGCCGTTACGTAGGCGCTGGCCAGTGCGGACTTACCTGAACCCGGTGGGCCGGTAAGCCATAATACCGTTCGCGCGCAGCCTTCCATAGCGGCAAGAAGGCGCGCTCGATGAATATGCCCGGTGGTATTTACAGGTCTCGCTCTATTTTTATTATCGCTTGATGCCATCCATAGCCTCAGTTCTACACCATACGTGTGACATGAACAAATAGTAGAGAAAGCTTTCTAGTTTGTATACCGGTGTTTACCCAGTCGGGTAATTAGCGCGTTATGACTGGTTTTCTCACCGGAAGATACTTGAAGGTAGTCAAAACATACTGTATGTTCAAACGCGTTGTTTTGAGATGAAAATCGGGCCCGTAGATGTGGGGCTGTCCATAAAGATGAGGAGTTTTTGTGAGTGATCTGGAGCCGTTTCGTCAAGAAACCCGGGTATGGCTGGAGGAAAACTGCCCCCCCGCCATGCGTACCCCTGTCAATAGCTTTGAAGACTTGTACACCGGAGGTCGCAAGCCCGAGATTGACCACCCGGACCAGAAGGTCTGGTGTGACCGCATGGCCGCACGCGGCTGGACGGTTCCCCACTGGCCAAAGGAGTACGGTGGCGGGGGTTTGAATACGGAAGAAGTGAAAGTACTGCGCCAGGAAATGCGCCGTATCAAGGCGCGCAGCCCGCTGGACAGCTTTGGCATATCCATGCTGGGTCCGGCGCTGTTGCAATTTGGCAGCGAGGAGCAAAAGCGGGAACACCTGTCAAAAATTGTGCGTGGAGAAATTCGCTGGTGCCAGGGTTACTCAGAGCCCGGCGCCGGTTCTGACCTGGCCAGTTTGCAAGCAAAAGCTGAAGATTGCGGTGACCACTATATCGTCAATGGCCAGAAAGTATGGACCTCCTACGCGGATAAGGCCGACTGGATTTTTGCTTTGGTGCGCACTGACAATTCCGGCACCAAGCACGAGGGCATCAGTTTCGTACTGTTCGACATGGAAACACCGGGCGTCAGCACGCGCCCCATTAAGTTGATCAGTGGCGCCTCACCCTTTTGTGAAACGTTCTTCGACGATGTGAAAGTGTGGAAGAAAAACCTGATGGGCGAGGAGGGTAAGGGCTGGACCATTGCCAAATACCTGCTCACCCACGAACGGGAAATGATTTCAGGCTTTGGCACCTCCTCTGGAAAAAGCCTGGGCGAAAAGGCCGTGGAGGCTATGGGTGCAGATGCATCTGGCCGTTTGTCCAATTCTATCCTGCGCCAGAATATCGCCCAATACCAACTCGACACACGGGCTTTTACCGCCACCATGAGTCGCATTGGCGATGAGGCGAAATCCGGTAAGGGCCTTGGGCCCGCGTCATCAATTTTCAAATACTACGGCACCGAGCTAAATAAGCGCCGCAATGAGTTGAGTATGGCGATAGGTGGAGAGGCGGCGCTGGGATGGGCGGGGGAAACTTATGATGACGGTATGGCCTCTCGCGCCTGGTTGCGCTCCAAGGGCAATTCGATTGAAGGCGGTACCACAGAGGTGCAGCTGAATATTATTTCTAAACGTGTACTGGGTCTTCCAGATCAATAAGGCCGCCGGGGAGTAAGTAAAGATGGCAATGGTATTAACTGAAGAACAGGTGATGATCAGGGATTCCGCTGCGGGTTTCCTGGCAGAAAAAGCGACGGTTTCTCACCTCAGGACGCTTCGAGACAGTGACAGTGCAGCGGGATATGACACGCAGGTATGGCAGGAAATGGTCGATATGGGCTGGGCAGGTATTGCCATTGCCGAGGAGTTCGGTGGCCTGGGTTTTGGCTATACGGGCCTGGGCCTGGTGTTGGAGCAAATGGGGCGGCATCTTAGTGTTTCCCCACTGCAATCCTCCGTCCTGGTGGCTGCGACATTGATTGCCGAGCTTGGCAGCCAGACGCAAAAAGAGCAGCTTCTGCCCGCAATCGCCGCTGGAGAGACCTTAGTGACTTTGGCCCTGCAGGAAGGTGCCCATCACGCGCCGCAGTTGGTTGCTATGTCCGCACAAAAGGAGGGCGACAACTACATACTCAAGGGCAGTAAAAAAATGGTACTTGATGTCCATGTGGCTGACAGTTTTATTGTCATTGCCAGAACCTCCGGTGCAGCGGGTGACGAGCAGGGTCTGAGTGCCTTTTTGGTGGACGCCGACACAGCGGGGGTCAGTGTAGAGCGAACGATTATGGTGGACTCTCGCAATGCCGGTGTGGTTTCTCTGGATAATGTCATTGTTTCCTTTGAAAAACGCATGGGCGAGGAGGGCGGGGCCTGGGATGGACTCACCCGAACCCTGGATATTGCCAATATTGGTCTTGCGGCAGAGTTGTTGGGTATCTCCCTGGATGCGTTCGAGCGCACACTTGAGTACTTGAAGGAGCGCAAGCAGTTTGGCCGGATTATTGGCTCCTTTCAGGGCCTACAGCATCGGGCCGCCGAATTATTTGCTGAACTGGAATTGGCCAGGTCGCTTGTTTTGCAGGCTCTGCAGGCGGTTGATGAAGGTGCCGATGATATTTCTGTGCAGGCCAGCGCCGCTAAGGCTAAGCTGTGTGAAGTGGCCCAGCGCGCAACCAATGAGGGCATACAGATGCACGGTGGCATCGGTATGACGGATGAGCATGAGATTGGCTTCTATATAAAGCGCGCCCGGGTTGCACAACACCTGTTTGGCGATTACAACTACCATCTGGACCGCTTTGCACTATTGAGCGGTTTCTAGGTCAATACGAAAAGCGACTCTTCGGATAATAAAAAACCAATGAACCCAGAGCTAGAAAAATTTGAACAGGCCGTGGCCCAGATGACATCTTCCGGGCAAATGTTTGAACTCAATGATGTCGAAATAAACGGCTACCGTTATCGCAACTATGCCAGCATGCCCAAGAACCTGAATGGCTATTACCAGTTTATGCTGATGCATTCGGAAAAGGATTTTGCGGTCTATCGGGATGAACGTTATACCTTTGCCGAGGGCTTGCAGTACAGCAATGAATTTGCCGCAGCGCTGGTCGACCGTTACGACGTCAAAAAGGGAGACAGGGTCGCCATACTCTCGCGCAATAATCCCCAGTGGCTGATGGCCTTTATCGCGATTACGTCCATTGGCGCGGTCGCCGTGCCCATGAACAGCTGGTGGACCACCGAAGAGCTGGAATACGGCTTTGAGGACAGTGGTTGTAAGCTTGTAATCGCCGACCGACCGCGCATTGCCAATCTTACCCCCTTTGCCGCAAAGTGTGGGCTGGATATTATCTCAGTGGATGATTGCAGTGGTCTGGACGCTACACACACACCTTTTGCCAGCCTGTTGCAAGACTACAAGGGGGCAAGTTTGCCTGAAGTGGAAGTGGCGCCGGACGACCATGCCACCATAATGTACACCTCGGGCAGCACGGGACATCCCAAGGGCGCATTGTCCTCTCACCGGGGAATTCTTTCAGCCTTGTTTAGTTGGACGTTGATGGGGCTGGCGTCAAAAAGCCTTGAGCAACAAGCGGATGAGAACGCGCCTTCCTTTTCACCATGCGCTCTGCTGACAATCCCCCTGTTTCATTGTACGGGTAGCCACTCTGCTTTCCTGCTATCTATGATCGTGGGGCGCAAGCTGGTCATTATGCATAAATGGGATGCCTCGGAGGCATTGCGGCTTATTGAAAAAGAGCGTGTCACCTACTTTACCGGGGTGCCGACCATGTCGGCGGAGTTGCAGGTGGCAGCGGTGGGCTCCGATCGCGATATTTCTTCCCTGAAAGATATATTTTCAGGGGGCGCAGCCAGGCCGCCGGACCAGGTGGCAAAGATTGCCAATACCTTCAAAAAATCAATTCCGGGCACGGGCTATGGCTTAACCGAAACCAATGCCCTGGGTGCAGTTAACAGCGGTGCCTTTTATATCGCCAACCCACAAAGTACTGGCAGGGCGGTCCCCGCTGTTACGGATTTCAAAATTATTGACCCGGCCGGGAACTCCCTCCCTGCGGGAGAGCGTGGTGAGGTGTGTATGAAATCACCCGCCAATGGGTTGGGGTATTGGAATAAGCCAGAGGCCACGGCGGAGGCTTTTGTAGCGGGCTGGTTTCACACGGGCGACGTGGGTTATCTCGATGAGGATGGTTTTTTATACATCGTCGACCGCATCAAGGATATTATTATCCGGGGTGGAGAAAACATCAGCTGCATTGAGGTTGAAGCGGCGATATACACCCACCCGGCAGTAGAAGAGGCGGCTGTATTTGGCTTGCCTGACGAGCGCCTGGGTGAGGCTGTGGCAACGGCGATAGTGTTGCGCGATGGGCTTAGCCTGGAGGCCGCAGAGTTGCAGGCGTTTTTGGCAGAGCATCTGGCGGGCTTTAAAATACCCACGCATATCTGGTTCCGGGTCGACAAGCTGCCACGCATCGCCTCGGGAAAAATATTTAAACGAGAGTTGAAAGCCGTTTACGCTGAACAAATAGCGACCACGACTTAATCTAATAGCAAACTAGCCATACAGACTGAGGAGAATATAAATGGATCTGGGAATCAGCGACAACGTCCGGCCTTTGCTGGAAGAAGTGAAGAATTTTATCGACACTGAAATTATGCCCCTGGAAGGTGAATTTCTCGCGGAGATAGGCGTAGGAGACCGCTGGCAGTATACCGACCGGCAAACTGAAATTCGCGAAGGCTTGAAGGAGAAGGCCAGGGCAAAAGGCCTGTGGAACTTCTTTCTCACCGATGGCGATGCAGGGTCCGGCCTCAGTACGGTTGAGTACGCCCACCTGGCGGAGGAGATGGGCAAGTCCCATATCGCTGCAGAGATATTTAACTGTTCTGCCCCCGACACGGGAAACATGGAAGTGATACACAAATACGGTACCGAGGCACAGAAAAAACAGTGGCTAGAGCCCCTGATGAATGGTGAAATTCGCTCTGCCTATGCCATGACCGAGCCCAATGTCGCCTCCTCGGATGCGACCAATATCAGTACCCACGCTGAGTTGGACGGCGACGAGTGGGTTATCAACGGTGAGAAGCATTATATCTCCGGAGCCGGAGACCCGCGCTGTAAAATTATGATTGTTATGGTGAAAACCGAGCCGGATGCAGCCAAACACGTGCAGCAGTCGCAAATTCTGGTACCCATGGATACACCGGGGGTGGAGAACCTGCGGGCGATGAATGTTTTTTCTATGGATGATGCCCCCCATGGCCATATGCACCAGCGCTACACCAATGTGAGAGTGCCCAAGGACAATATCATCCTGGGTTCCGGTCGTGGCTTTGAGATTTCCCAGGGGCGTTTGGGTCCGGGCCGTATTCACCATTGTATGCGGGCTATTGGCGCTGCTGAGAAGGCACTGAAGTTGCTCTGTGAGCGCTCTCTATCACGCACAGCTTTTGGCAGGCCACTGGCTAAATTGGGTGGCAATATAGATATCATCGCCAATGCTCGGATGGATATCGAAATGGGTCGTCTACTCACCTTGAAGACAGCCTGGATGATGGATAATACCGACCCGAAAGAGGCGCGCATCTGGATATCCATGATCAAGACGGCAGTGCCTAATATCTCCATTCGCATAGTAGATGAGGCCATTCAGATGTTTGGTGCATTGGGTATTTCCCAGGATACACCGTTGGCTGGCATGTACATGGCACAGCGTACCCTGCGTCTTGCCGATGGCCCGGATGCCGTTCACCGTATGGTTGTGGGGCGTCACGAGTTAAAGCAGTACGCCGCGCAGACTGAGGTTAACGCCACTTTTCGCGACGGTTAGGGTTTCAAACACCACCTGCCAGCACTGGGCTGACAGGCGGCCTCACTTCATGAATATACTTGAAAGTATTAAATACATACTGTATGTTCAAATTCCCTTTTTGATCGCTGGCAGCATCTGCACTTGACGTTATTCCGGGGTGCCAGATTACCGCTCAGGTAGCAAACTAAAAATGCTGCGCTAGCTAAAAATTCAAGATTCCCGCCTGCGCGGGAATGACATCAAAATACCGGAGGTCACAACAATGACATTGAAAGTTGTATCCAAAGATGAAATCCTGAATCAAATTGGTACTAAATTTGAGCCTGGCGCCTGGAGTGAAATGCCCCAGGAGCGCATTAATACCTTTGCTGACTGTACCGAGGACCACCAGTTTATTCACGTAGATGCCGAACGAGCGGCGCAAACGCCTTTTGGCGGCACTATCGCCCATGGCTTCCTCACACTTTCGATGCTGGTGAAAATGTGTGAAGACAGCGCCATCATGCCCGAGAATGTGGTGATGGGGCTGAACTACGGCTTTGACAAGGTACGGTTTCTGGCTCCCGTAAAGATGGGTAAACGGATCCGGGCCCACGTTGAAATTCTGGACATCGACCAGAAAGACGATAACCGCTTTTTGATCAAGCAGGGTATTTCGGTTGAAATTGAGGGTGAAGAAACACCTGCACTGGTTGCCGAGTGGCTGGCCATGATCATCGTCGGCTAATATCGAAACGTACACAGCATTAACCACTTTTCTTATTTGATAGAGGATTTTGAACAATGACTATTCGTTATGACGGCAAGGTTGCCATTGTTACCGGCGCAGGCCAGGGTTTGGGGCGCAGTCACGCCATAGAGTTGGCAAAACGCGGTGCGAAAGTGGTAATCAACGATCTGGGCGGCAGCAAAGATGGGTCCGGTGGTTCCAGTGAGGCGGCGCTTTCAGTGGTTGCAGAAATTGAGGCAATGGGTGGTGAGGCCATAGCCAACGGTGCCAATGTCGCCAAGTACGACGAAGTTGAAGCCATGGTCAAGCAAACCATGGATGCCTGGGGCAGGGTGGATATCCTGGTCAACAATGCCGGAATTTTACGGGATAAAAGTTTTACCAAGGGCACCCTGGATGACTTCAAACTGGTGTTGGATGTACACCTGATGGGTACGGTTAACTGTAGCAAGGCCTGCTGGGACATTATGCGCGATCAGGGCTATGGCCGGATCGTTGTCACAACTTCATCCAGCGGCATGTACGGCAACTTTGGCCAGACCAACTACGGTTCTGCCAAAATGGGTGTTCTGGGCCTGATGAATACCCTGTGCCTGGAGGGTGCCAAGTATGACATCAAGGTCAACGCACTGGCGCCTACTGCGGGAACACGCATGACCGAAGGCCTGATACCCGAGAAGGCCTTTGAGTTGCTGACGCCAGAAACAGTAACACCCGCAGTTCTGTTCCTGGTAAGCGAAGACGCGCCTACCCGCGCCATACTGGCTGCAGGCGCTGGCTCCTTTGCTGTCACGCGGCTTGTAGAGTCTCCAGGCATGTGGCTCAAGCCCGAAGACCAGACACCCGATGGCATTGCCGCTAACTGGGGTACCATTAGTGCGACCGAGGGCGAGAATGCGCCTAATGCCGGTTTTGAGCAGACCTTTAAAATGCTGACCCTGGCTTCCGCAGGCCTGGGCATCAAGCTCGACTAACAAAGGAGAATTGTGATGAAAGAAGCAGTTATTGTATCGACGGCCCGTACACCCATCGCCAAGGCTTATCGTGGTGGTTTTAACAATTTGGCCGGTGCCTCTCTGGGTGCGGCCTCGGTTGCCGAAGCGGTAAAGCGTGCCGGTATTGATCCGGCGAGAGTGGACGACGTAATTATGGGTAGTGCGCTGCAACAGGGCGCAACAGGCAGTAACATTGCCCGTCAAGTTGCCCTGCGTGCCGGCCTGCCGGTGACAGTGTCCGGTATGACCCTGGACCGTCAGTGTTCCTCCGGCTTGATGGCAGTGGCAACTGCCGCCAAGCAGGTGATGTACGACGGTATGGATTGCGTGGTCGGTGGCGGCCTCGAGTCAATCTCCCTGGTGCAGAATGAACATATGAACCTGCATCGTATGGTTGATGAAGAGTTGATGGCTATAGCGCCGAACTTCTTTATGCCCATGTTGCAAACCGCCGAGGTTGTGGCCAAGCGCTACGACATTAGCCGAGAGGCCATGGACGAGTATGGCGCCCAATCCCAGGCGCGCACCGCGGCTGCTTATGAGGCCGGTAAGTTTGACGATGAGCTGGTAGATGTTACTTGTAAACGCACTGTGTGGGATAAGGAAACTGGCAATGCTTCCGAGGTAGAAGCCACAGTGAGCAAGGACGAAGGGCTGCGTGCCACCACTCCCGAGGCACTGGCTGGACTGAAGACAGTTATCGAAGGTGGAACCATCACTGCCGGTAACGCCTCGCAGTTGTCAGATGCCTCCTCTGCACAGGTCGTCATGGGTGCCAAAGTGGCAGAGCAGGAAGGCCTGGAGCCCCTGGGCATCTATCGCGGCATTGCTGTGGCAGGCTGTGAGCCCGATGAGATGGGTATCGGCCCGGTGTTTGCTGTGCCCAAGCTGTTGAAGGCACATGGCTTGAGTGTTGACGACATCGGCCTGTGGGAGCTGAACGAGGCTTTTGCAGTGCAGGTTATATACTGCCGTGACAGGCTGGGTATCGACAATGACAAGCTGAATGTGAACGGTGGTGCCATTTCAGTGGGCCATCCCTACGGCATGAGTGGTTCGCGCATGATTGGTCATGCTCTTAGCGAGGGCAATCGCCGGGGTGTTAAATACGTGGTGATTACCATGTGTGTTGGCGGCGGCATGGGTGCGGCGGGTTTATTTGAAGTCGCGTAGCACATGGTCTATAAATATACGGCGCCTGTGGGCGCCGTAATTATGTTCAGGGGAAACAAATGAAAGCACTGACATGCAAAGAGCACGGTCTGGCAGACAAGCTGGAACTAGTTGATAACTGGCCCGAACCGGAGCTGGGTGAGAATGATGTTTTAATTGATGTGAAAGCGGCGGGACTCAATTTCCCCGATGTGTTGATTATCCAGGGCAAGTATCAGTTCCAGCCAGATATGCCCTTTATCCCCGGGGGTGAGTGCTCCGGTGTGGTGGCTGCTGTGGGTGAAAAAGTGACCCGTTACAAGGTGGGTGACAAGGTCTTGTCTATGGGTGCCTCCGGCGCTTTTTGCGAAAGGATTGCAGCCCATGAGATGGCGGTGTATCCCGTGCCGGAGGGCTTGAGCTTTGAGCAGGCAGCGGGCATCAGTATCACCTACTTTACTTCCTACTACGCTTTGAAGCAGCGTGCCGAGCTGAAAGCGGGAGAGACCTTGCTTGTGCTGGGTGCTGCGGGTGGTGTCGGAACCACAGCTATAGAGTTGGGGAAATTGATGGGCGCGCGAGTGATCGCCGCGGCCAGCACGCCAGAGAAGTTGGAGTTGTGCAAATCCCTGGGTGCCGATGAGGTGATTAATTACAACGAAGTTTCCCTCAAGGAAACGATTAAGGAACTGACTGACGGCAAGGGTGTGGATGTGGTCTATGATCCCGTGGGCGGCGATTACGCCGAACCCGCTATCCGTGGTATGGCCTGGAAGGGTCGTTATCTTGTCATTGGTTTTGCCAGTGGTCCTATTCCGAAAACTCCTCTGAACCTTACGCTACTTAAGGGCTGTTCGATTGTGGGTGTGTTCTGGGGCAGGTTCGCGGGTGAGGAGCCTGCAGAAAACCTGAAAAACATTGAGGAACTCTGGCAAATGTTTGCAGAGGGAGAGATCAGTCCGGTGGTTACCGACAGCTTCACGATTGACCAATACGAGGACGCCTTCAATTGTTTGATTGAGCGCCGTGCCCGGGGCAAGGTCATCATGAACTTCTCCGACTGAACACAGCTAGTGGATCCTTTTGCATTCAACACGGTTGCGAGCATTATCAGTGGTGGAGGCAGTGCTTTGTGCCTTGCAGGTCAGTGTGAATCCCTGGGTGTAAAGCGCCCGTTGCTGGTAACTGACCCAGGCCTGGTTACTATCGGACTGATCGAGCCGGTGCGAATCGCTCTGGTTGAGGGCGGCGTAGTACCGGTGATGTTTGATCGGGTAAGAGAGGATCCGCCGGAAGAGGTTGTTTTACAAGCTGCGCAACTGGGTGCGGATCGGCAGGTTGACGGCGTTATTGCGGTAGGTGGTGGCAGCTCCATGGATGTAGCCAAGGTGGCCGCTGTGTTGCTGGGGGGCGATCAAACGCTGGCCCAGCTATACGGCGTCGATCAGGTAGATGGTGAACGCCTGCCATTGATTCTGGTACCTACCACTGCGGGTACGGGGTCGGAAGTAACGCCGGTGGCGGTGATAACCACAGGAGAGACCACCAAGGCCGGAGTCTCTTCGAAAATTTTACTTCCCGACGTCGCTGTACTGGATGCCGACCTCACCCTGGGTTTACCGCCTGCCATCACGGCGATGACCGGTGTGGATGCCATGGTGCACGCTATAGAGGCCTATACATCGCGGCATAAGAAAAACCCCCTGTCGGACAACCTGGCGCGCCAGGCGCTGCGACTACTGGCTACCAGTATTCGGGCAGCGGTGCACGACGGTGGCAACCGAAAGGCGCGTGGCAATATGTTGTTAGGTGCCTTGTTGGCTGGGCAGGCTTTCGCCAACGCTCCGGTGGCAGCGGTGCACGCCCTGGCCTATCCCCTGGGTGGGCACTACCACATTCCCCACGGTCTCAGTAATTCCCTGGTGTTGCCATCGGTGCTGGAGTTTAACGCGGCCCGTGCCAGTGATTTGTATGCCGAGCTGGCTGATATTGTAATAGGTGAAGCTGTTGTTGGCAGTAATGAGGCGAAGACGGCTGCGCTGATTGCCGCGCTGCGTCAACTCATCGATGATGTCAGCCTGCCAGCGACCCTGCGGGAGCTTAAGGTCGAAGAAAGCGATTTGGAAATGCTGGCCCGGGATGCAATGTTACAGCAGCGCCTGTTAATCAATAACCCCCGGGATGTGAATTTTGAAGACGCCCTCTCTATCTATACGGCGGCCTATTAATTCGGATTGAATTGGTGCCGGTAGTAGCAGAGGTCCAAGCCGGAAATACAGCTTTTTCTTTCGCTGAAGCCCAATAGTAAATCCTTGTTTGCGTGGGCGTAAGCGTTTTTAGTTATCAGTATCTCATCGCCATCGGCAATATCCTCACCCAGTTTCGAGGCGAAATTCATCTCTTCCGAGAAGTAACCCTCCAGTGTTTCCGAGAACAGCATTTTTCCGTAGCCAAGCCCTATACACACTCGAAACCGTTCATCGTCGGTCAGCATAAGCCCTGCGGAGTAGATAGCCTCATGTACCGCTCTGGCGCTCCTTATGGCGTCGTCGATGTGGTCAAAGAT
>JAUVBI010000274.1 GCA_030591305.1 Pseudomonadota bacterium | reverse complement strand
CCCGCAGTGGCAATGGCCATCCCGTGGTATTACTCCACGGTCTGTTTGGGTCAGGTAGCAACCTGGGCGCTCTGGCGCGGGCACTGCACGATAGCCACAGTGTCTACAGTGTAGATCTCCCCAATCACGGCCGCTCCGGCTGGCTCGAAAATTCGACTCTGGAGACCATGGCTGATTGCCTGGCCTACTGGCTGCGACGGCAGGGCCTGCCTTCTGCGCAGCTTGTGGGGCATTCCCTGGGAGGCAAAGTGGCCATGCAGTTGGCGCTGGCACAGCCGCAGCTGGTCTCTGCACTGGTGGTGGCTGATATCGCTCCGGTGGATTATCCACCGGATCATGACGGTGTATTCGCCGCTCTGGAGGCGGTAGCGGTGGGGCAGTACACGTCTCGCTCAGAAGCGGGGGAGTCGATGGCGACTTACATACAGGAGGAGCCAGTTGTGCAGTTCCTCCTGGCCAGCTTGCGGCGCGATGCCAGCGGCGTGTATCGCTGGCGCTTCAATCTGGAGGGACTCACGCGAGGCTACGGTGCCGTGCGAGCACAGCCCACTGCTATTGGGCCGTATAGAGGGCCGGTACTATTCATCAAGGGTGGTGACTCGAACTATATCCGGCAAGAACACCGCAGGCATATCCTCAGCCTGTTTCCCCGGGCTGGGGTAAAGATTATGCCAGGTTGTGGGCACAGGCTGCATGTCGAGCGCCCGAGTCTGTTCAATAGCCTGGTGCGGCGCTTCCTTCTGGCCCAGGCACCCTGAGGGGCCGGCAGCCGCTTCATGGAGCATGAGTCTTTTTTCGGGTGAACTTTCCAAGGTTTTTCACACCGGTTGCTTTGGCAATACCCGTTAAACACCAGTATGCTGGCGGCCATGCGAATTTCAGATACACAGGACTGATGTACTTTACGCTTGGCGATATCCTGCTGGTGTTCCTTTTTGGGGGGCTGTGCCTGTATTTTCTCAGCGCGATCCGGGTGCGGGAACTTGCCGTACAGGCAGTTGCCAGGGCGGGCGAGCAGGATGATTACCAATTCCTCGACCAGGCGGTCCACATCCGCCGAATCTCCCTCAGTCGCGACCGGCATGGGCGCTGGTGTATCTGGCGGCAGTACCGCTTTGATTACAGCTTCGATGGGGTGGAGCGTCGCCAGGGTAATGTCATCATGCTGGGTAAATACCTGGAAGCGGTGGTCATTAGCGACCAGGCTCGCACGCTGCACTAGCCTGTCTGGCTTAGGGTGATTCGACGGCGCTACAGAAGCTTCATGTGCAGGGGAGTTGAAGAATTATTATCGAGAGATTCTGTAACACTTGGGCTGAAATCTTTCCACAGATTCTGTGGATAAGTCTGTGAATAAATTGTTCAACTGACCCTGAGGGGCAGTGACAGTCGTGCTTGTTACAGATTGGTTAAAATTCACTCAATATCAATTAATTCAATAAAAACAAATAGTTAGATATATGTTGTGAAGTGAAAAGTCCGGACATCCACCTAAGCACGTGATAGTTTTGTGACCATCATCCAATGTGCATAACATTTTCCAGTTGCTACTTAGGGTAACCCCATGTAGCAATTTGGGAACAAGGCCCCGGCGAACAATGGAAACAAAAAATATCCTTTTGCGATAAGAGCTTTCTCCGTAGTGTCTCCGTAATCGTCAAGCTTTTTTCTCTGTGTTACCACAAAGTAACGATGCAGCCCCCATGCCTCACTCGCCGCGATAAATACAGCCACTGGTGCAGGTCTCCGTGATCTCCACTTTGCTGAGCAGGGGCAGGTCGGGCTTAAGCCTGGTCCAGATCCAGCGCGCGATATTTTCACTGGTGGGGTTGTCCAGGCCGGGAATGTCATTGAGATAGTAATGGTCGAGTTGCTCCAGGAGTGGTTTGAAACTCGCCTTGATATCGGCAAAGTCCATTACCCAGCCGGCAGGTTCGGCCGCCTCGCCGCTTACAAACAGGCGCACCCCAAAGGAGTGCCCGTGCAGGCGGGCGCACTTGTGTCCCGCCGGGACGTTGGGCAACCGGTGGGCGGCCTCGAAGTGAAATTCCTTGTAGATTTCCATGTCTGTGTACTCGTTGTCGGTTCATCTTGGGTGGGGTAAGTCCGGCGCCAGGCGCAGGCTTTCGGCCACTGACGCGAGGTGGGATTTTACTACTAAAATCAAAGACTTTAACAAGGGCGAGTTTTTTTCCGTTTTCCCGCTACAGTATTTGACAGCATAGAAAGAATCTCTATAATGCGCGTTCTCGGTTAGGGGGTGATTAGCTCAGCTGGGAGAGCATCTGCCTTACAAGCAGAGGGTCGGCGGTTCGATCCCGTCATCACCCACCATTTATTATCGAGAGTTTTTTACTACCGTGGACCGGTAGTTCAGTTGGTTAGAATGCCGGCCTGTCACGCCGGAGGTCGCGAGTTCGAGTCTCGTCCGGTCCGCCATTTCTTAAGCCCAAGTAATTAATTTACTTGGGCTTTTTGGTTTCTGGGATAAGGCTTTATCCCTTTTTTATACACCTTTATCATTTCTTGCCTCTTGCCTCTTGCCTCTTGCCGAGTGACGATCGCTACGAGAAGCGCTATCCGCTATCCTACCGGTGTCGTGCAACTTAAAAAAATAGAATGCCATGCGGTCACATGAACTGCCGTTGTCAGCTGAACCGGGTGGCCTGATTCAAGTGGGGTCCCTGGTGGAGCTAGGCGAAGGCCCTGGCACTGGTTTTGTTGGGGAGTGGCGCGGCCTAGTGAGGGGTGGCCGTGTCTGCTGCTGCCCAGGGATCCACTGCAGGTGGGTACAGTCCAGCGATAACGCCTGAACACGGCAATGGTCGATATCCCTAATCCAGCTGTTTGAAATTGTCGGTTGCCTCTTCCCAGGCGCGGGTGATCACGAAGTCCCGGCCCATCGGTAATGGAATGATCATCCGCATTCTCCGATAGCCGTCATCGGCTACCAGCTGATCGGTTTCCAGTGTCTCTTCCAGGCTCATGTTTTCTTCCGCTGCGGTGCGCCCGATCTCGGCCAGTTGTGCTATCAGTGCCAGAAACTGGCGCAGGCCCGCGCGGTCGGTAGTCTCTCCGTGGCCGGGAACGACCCGCGTGAAATCGAGGCGGAGCAGCTTTTCGAGTGTTCCGACCCATTGCTGTACGCTGCCACCGGCCTCGAGGTCAATATTGGGGTAATAGTGGTTGAACATCAGGTCACCGGTCTGGAGGACTTCCTCATCCTTGAAAAGTACGACCAGGTCGCCGTCCGTATGGCCGGCGCCGGGGTGAATCAACTCGATGGTCTTGCCGCCCATATTCAGGGTCATGCGATCCGTAAACGTCTCTGTTGGCAGCAGTCTGGCCGCCTCTCCCGTCCAGAACTTGGCGTCCAGCGCATGGAGGTGGGACAGTGTGTGCTCGGTCGAAAGGACTCGTGTGCCGGGCTCGAAGGCCGGGTTACCGTGGGTGTGATCGATATGGTAATGGGTATTGATCAGCAGGGTGGTTTCCATGCCGGTCAGTTCGTGCGCCAGTTCACGGATGTGCTTCCCTTGCATGGGTAGGGTCATGGTATCCACTACCACCGCGCCGGCATCGGTCCGCAGTACGGTAGTGTTGCCACCCAGGCCCCGCAGCACAAACAGGTCATCGGTAAGACGCTCCACCTCGATTGATTTCAGCTGCACAAAAACGTAAATGCAGAACGCGATAATCAGCGCGACCAGAACGAGTAAAGCAGATTGCCATTTCTTCATTTTGTTTACCTCCATAACGGTGGTGAACGAAACCGGCGGGGATTT
>JAUVBI010000079.1 GCA_030591305.1 Pseudomonadota bacterium | reverse complement strand
TGCCCCATGCATATCTCCAGCCTGGCTATCTATGACCAGAGTACAGCACCCGGGGGGAAGGTCCGCTTCAAGCAAATTATCGATCACACGGCAGAGCGTATTAAGCGCCTGCCCATATTGTCAAAAACCCTACTCACTGTGCCCATGGGCCTGGATCATCCCTACTGGGTTTCCGATGGTACTTTCGACCCCGAGTTTCACATTCGTCATATTGCACTGCCCAAGCCGGGGGACTGGCGTCAACTCTGCATCTTGATTTCCAGGCTACATGCCCGCCCCTTGGACAGAAGCCGGCCGCTATGGGAAATGTACGTGATAGAGGGACTTGATGATGTACAGGGCTACCCCCCCGGCGCCTTCGCAATCTTTACCAAAATGCATCACGCCGCTGTAGATGGCGCATCGGGAATGGAGATTGCCGCTACGATCAACGAACTGGCTCCCGACGCATCCCAGTCAACCGAGCCTTATCCTGTGCACGTCGATGCAAAGCCCGGTGCATTGGAGTTGCTGGTACGGGCGCAGATAAATACGATTAAACAGCCCTTTCGGTTTATCAGTGTCGCCAGGAACACCATTCCGGGCGTCGCGAAAATGGTCGCGGGTTTGCGCAGTGGTGAGCTGCACAGGGTGACAGATTTGCCCCGTACCCGTTTTAATGACAACGTTTCCGCATACCGGGTTTTTGATGCGGTAACCTTCCCGTTGGCTGATATCAAGGCAATAAAAAATTATCTGGAGGGCGTCACAGTCAACGACGTGGCTATCGCCATCGTGGGCGGTGCATTGCGCAAATATCTGGACGCCAAAGGCGAGCTGCCGGACAAGTCGCTGGCCGCCATGGTGCCCATCAATGTACGCAGCGACTCGGAGAAAAGCACGGGCGGCAACGTGGTGTCGCAAATGACGGTGTCGATATGCAGTCACGTGGCTGATCCTCTGGCGCGCTTGAAGACAGTGAACGCAGGCACCCGTAGCGCCAAGGAACTGACCAACGCCGTCGGTGCAAAAACCATGACGGATTACACGCAGTTTATACCCAGTACCTTGACGGCCCAGGCCGCACGGTTGAGCAGTCGCTGGGGCCTGATCAACCAGATAAAACCAATCTACAACTGTGTCATTACCAACGTCCCTGGCCCCCCCATTCCACTGTATAACACCGGTGCTAAAATGCTCTCAAATTTTGGGGCCGGTCCGGTAATGGATGGCGTCGGCCTGTTTCAGGTGATTAGCAGCTACTGTGGCGATTTTACTATTTCGATAACCAGTTGCCGCGAAATGATGCCAGACCCCGCCTTTTACTCGGCCTGTCTGACGGACAGTTTCAATGAACTTAAAAAGGCCTGTGCCGCGCCTGGGGGGGTGTCAGCAAAAAGTAAAGGGCACAAGGCCAGACCGGGGAAATCGACCAAAGCTGCACGGGGCAAAAGGGCCAGATAATACTTTAGAGTACAGGGCATTAATCGAACGTTGCAGTCGTTAACTCATTATAAGTCTGCTGGCCGGATACTGTGCCTCCCATAGCTTTTTGGCGCAATAAAGCCGCTTAGTGCGAACCAGGTCACAGATGTTGCTGGGCAAATGTGACGGGAGCTAGGATTTGATTAGTAAACGGGCTATGCTAAAACTCACTGAAATCCCCGATATCGTTATAGACGTATGCTTGAAATCGTGAAAGTTTTCACCGCCGACCTGGAGGTTGGAATGTATGTTTCCAGTCTGGATAGGCCGTGGCTGGAAACCCCCTTCGTTTTGCAGGGTTTTCAGTTGGAATCCGATAAGGATATAGAGCGGCTGCGCAAACACTGCGACTATGTCTATGTCGACACGCAGCAGAGCGTGTTGGAAGAAAGCACAATTCGTCGCAAGGTGAGCTATAGGCCACGCCTTACCAAACAACAGATGTTCCCCAACCGCACACTGAAAATCTACAACGACAACGCCGATTGGAACGATGAGTACCCCAAGGCACAGGATGCCGTGAAGACCCTGTCAGAGGGCCTTGATAATATCTTTGCCAGTGCCGGTCGAGACGGCGGTTTGAACATGGCCAAGGTCAAGCTGGCGGTCGAACCCATGATTAATAGTATTACCCGAAACCCGGATGCCTGCATCTGGCTGGCGAGAATGAAGCAGGAAGATCAGTACACGTACCAACACTCGCTGGGGGCCTCTATTTGGGCGGTGGCCCTGGGTCGTCAACTTGGCTTGCCAAAATCAGATCTGCGTTCGTTGGCCATTGGTGGCCTGCTGTTTGACGCGGGAAAGCTGCAACTGGACAAGGAGCTGCTGAGTGCGGCACGCCCTTTAACCGAAGAAGAGTTCGAAACGGTCAAGTCCCACGTCCAGCTTGGGGTAGATGCGATTCAAAAAGGCGGTGTCATGAACCGGGATGTTATCGACATGGTTAGTTATCACCATGAGCGTCACGATGGCTCGGGTTATCCCGAGGGCCTGTCCGGGGACAAAATTCCAATTTTTGCCCGCATTGCAGCCATTGTAGATTGCTACGATGCGATTACCAGTCACCGCAGCTACGCCCGGGCCACGTCCCCCTCTCTTGCCATCAAGAAGCTCTACGAGTGGAAGGATATTGATTTTCAGGCAGAGTTGGTAGAAGAATTCATCCAGGCAGTGGGGATCTATCCCGCGGGCACCCTGGTGGAATTGTCCTCCGGCGAAGTGGCTGTTGTCATAGCCGAGTATCGTACCCGCAGGTTGCGCCCCAAGTTGATGGTCTTACTGGATTGCGAAAAACAGCCTCTGCTCAGTGTGAAAATGATAGATCTACTGCAGCAGAAAGAGACAGAAGACGGTGCGCCCCTGGAAATTGTCAGTAGCCTGGAGCCTGAGGCCTACGGCATTGACATGACTGCCATCCAACTCTGAGCAGGTTAAACCTTTGGATGAGTTACCCGAGATAAGACGCGCTGCGTTTTCCAAAGTTCTGGAAGATACGGTGGCCAATGCCAGATATGATTCCTCAAACCTGGGCCTGCTACTGATAGACCTGAACAATCTTACCCGTATCAACCACTACCATGGTTACCCAGTGGGTGATCGCCTGCTCGCTACGGCCTATAAGAACCTACTCAGTGTCAGCAAGCTGCCGGATACCGTGTTCAGAATAGGCAGTCACCATTTTGCCTTCATTCTTCAGGGCTTGAGTAATCCGGCCTTTATTGCCCTGGCGGTGAATAAAATACAGCGGGTTCTGGAGCAGGAACTCTCCTTTGACGTGGACGTTAGTGGCGTCGACCTGAAAATTGGTCTGGCAATTAATCGACAGGGCCAATGTGAAGCGATGGAGATGTTGTCCATGGCTGAGGCTTCCCTGGCGCAGGTAAGACGTGGGGAGGCCCTGCAGATTGGAGACCTGGTTGGGGAAGAGCCGAAGATGCCTCAGGACATGCAGTTGGAACAGCTTTTTGCTGAAACCTTGCATGAGAATGCGTTTGAGCTGTACTACCAACCGAAAATAAATTTGATCACCGGCGAGGCGGACTGCGCCGAGGCCCTGTTGCGCTGGCAGCTGGAGGGGGGCGAATTCATATCACCGGAGGTTGCCGTGGAGCTGGCCGATAAAACAGGTCGTGCCTACACCCTGACTAAATGGGTGGTGCACACAGCATTGCGCCAGATCAAAGAGTGGCAGGACAGTATCGATGTTTCTGTCGCTGTGAATGTTCAGGCCGACCTTGTGAACAGCCCCGATCTATTAACACTACTCAAGGATGCCATCGCCATCTGGGGTGTTAAACCCGGAAATGTCACCGTTGAGATTACCGAGAGCGCCATTATCGCCGATAAGGAGTCCGGTTTTGATAACCTCCAGAAAATGAAGCAGCTGGGTATACAGCTTGCCATCGACGACTTTGGTACTGGTTATTCCTCCCTGTCTTACTTCAAGCATATCCCGGCAAACGAACTTAAAATTGACCAGTCCTTTGTGCGCTCCATGAGAACTGACCCACAGGACCTGGAGTTGGTTAAGATCATAATTTATATAGCCCATCAATTTGGTCTGTCGGTAGTAGGTGAGGGTGTTGAAGACAAGGAAAGTCTCGACATGTTACGGGATATGGGTTGTGACTATGCTCAGGGGTTTTACTTTAGCAAACCTCTCCCCAGAGAGGAATTTAAAGCGTGGGTACTGGCGTGGCCAGGTTTGTAGGGCTTAGCCCGAAAGAGCGCGAACGCATAGCACGTATCAGTGATGAGTTGAGGGTGGGCATTGAAAGCCTGACCGATATAGGCCCCGCTGTAAGTATTTTTGGCAGCGCGCGATCACAACCGGATTCCTGGGAATATCGCAGTGCCAGTGAGCTGGCCCGCAAGCTGGCATCTCGGCATATTGCAGTAATCACCGGTGGTGGTCCCGGCGTGATGGAAGCTGGTAACCTCGGCGCCAGCGAAGAAGCCGGCACCTCGGTTGGCTTGAATATCGTCCTGCCCCACGAGCAACTGGCAAACCCCTATCTGGATATCGATCTGGACTTTCGCTACTTCTTTACCCGCAAATTTTTATTAATACGCTATGCAATTGGTTTTGCAATTTTCCCCGGTGGCTTTGGAACCATTGACGAAACGTTCGAACTGTTGACCCTGATGCAAACCGACAAGTTACAAAAACGGCCTATTGTGCTGGTAGGTAAGGACTATTGGTGTGGTCTCTATGACTGGCTGATAGCAAGGGTGAAGGCTGGTGGCTTTATTGGCCCGGATGATCTCGATTACCTGCAGATTGTAGAAGATGCAGATGAGGCGGCAGAGATATTACTTCGGCAGTATCATGCGAACGGCAATAAAGGCGTGGGTGACAGTTGATACTTGGCTTTGCCATGGAAAAAGGGATGGGGGCGCGCGTAGGGCTTTTCGGGACCGTGGAGTTTAGTCGTTATTTTAAACCATGAAAAAAAGCTGGGGCCGCATAGGCCTTTCCGGGACACGACGTAAATCCATCCATGGAGTCTCGTATCGCGCGTCCATGCGCTCCACGGTCCCAGAAAGGCCTATGCGGCCCCAGCTTTTTTTTCATGGTTTAAAATAACTACTGTTTGTCACCGACCTTTCTTCGCATTGGAGAATGCTGTGGCGAAAGCGTTATTCGCGACCGGCTTGTCCTGTTGCTTTGACCCTGCCTGGGCGTTTCGTTTCCCTCTGCCCGGTGATGGCCCTGAACGCTTACCTCGCCTGTCGTCGGCGGCTTCGCTCGCCTTGTCAGCCAAGCGCATGCTCAAGGCAATGCGTTTTCTATCCTGGTCCACTTCCATCACTTTAACTTTTACGATATCGCCGGCTTTCACAATATCCCTGGGGTCTTTGACAAAGCGATCGGCGAGTACGGAGATATGCACCAGACCGTCCTGATGTACACCAATGTCAACGAAGGCGCCGAAGTTGGTGACATTGCTTACCGTGCCCTCCAGGATCATATCGGGCTTCAGGTCTGACATTTTTTCAACGCCGTCTTGCAGTACCGCGACTTTAAATTCGGGGCGCGGGTCGCGACCGGGTTTATCGAGTTCACTGAGTATGTCTTTTACCGTGGGCAGGCCAACTGTGTCGCCAACGTAATCTTCGGGTTTTACGCTGCGCAGAAAACGGCTGTCACCGATCAGGCTGGCGACTTCGCGATGTTGCCGCCTGGCAATATCTTCGACCACCGCATAGGATTCTGGGTGCACGGCAGAGGTGTCCAATGGGTTGCTGCCGTTCATGACGCGTAAAAAACCGGCCGCCTGCTCGAAGGTTTTGTCACCAAAACGGGATACGTTTAACAGACTTTTCCTGTCGCTAAAGCTGCCTTTCTCATTCCGTAGGGCGACAATGTTGTTGGCGATGGCCTGGTTCAGACCGGAGACGCGTGCCAGCAGGGGAACCGAAGCGGTGTTTACATCGACACCTACCGCGTTTACACAGTCCTCTACCACAACTTCCAGCTGCCGTGCTAACTGCACCTGGCTGACATCGTGTTGGTACTGGCCAACGCCAATGGCTTTGGGTTCGATTTTCACCAGTTCTGCCAGGGGATCCTGCAGTCGTCTGGCGATAGAGATTGCCCCTCGTATCGTAACGTCCAGATCGGGAAATTCTTTTGCAGCGAATTCTGAGGCAGAATAAATAGACGCGCCAGATTCATTGACCATTACTTTTTGTACATTGAGCTGTGGCTGGTCGCGCAGTAGTTCACCGACAAATTTATCGGTCTCGCGCCCCGCGGTGCCATTGCCTATCGCAATGAGTTCTATGTTGTGCTGCTGAATCATTTTAAGAAGAATTGCTGCAGCCTCCACTGTGCGTTTCTGGGGCGCAGTGGGAAAAATTGCCCCGTGATCCAATACTTTTCCGTTGGCATCCAGTACGGCTATTTTAACCCCGGTGCGCAAACCCGGGTCCAGGCCTATGGTGGCCCGGGGCCCCGCAGGGGCGGCCAGCAGCAAATCCTTGAGGTTGCTGGCGAAAACCTGGATAGCCTCCAGTTCTGCCTGTTCTCGTAAAAGCCCCATTAAGTTGGTTTGTAAATGGGTTAGCAATTTTATTCGCCAGGTCCAGCGCACGGTCTCAGCCAACCATTTATCCGCGGGACGGTCGCGGTTTTCAATAGTCCAGTGCTCGGCAATCATGGCCTCACAGGGGTGGGAGTCCGTGGGTTTTTCATCCGCGTGCATCACCAATGAGAGGTTCAGGAAGCCCTCATTGCGCCCTCTGAACATAGCCAGTGCCCGGTGCGAGGGCACCTTGCCCAGGGGCTCGGTGTGCTCAAAGTAGTCTCGGAACTTGGCCCCCTCCCGCTCCTTGCCCTCAATTAATCGGGATGCGAGGAAGGCATTCTGCGTTAAAAACTGGCGAACGTTTGCCAGCAGGTCGGCATCTTCGGCGAAGCGCTCCATCAGAATTTGTTTGGCTCCATCCAGGGCGCTCTTGCTGTCCGTTATAGCGGCATCGGGATTTAGATAGTGCAGTGCAGTTTGCTCTGGAGACAACATTGGGTCGGCAAGCAGCGCATCGGCCAGTGGTTCCAGTCCAGCCTCCCGGGCAATCTGCGCCTTGGTTCGACGCTTCTGCTTATAGGGAAGGTACAGGTCCTCCAGGCGATTTTTTGTCTCCGCCCGCTCGATAGACGCTTTAAGTTCAGGGCTTAGTTTTCCCTGCTCCTCAATACTGGATAATACCGTCTGACGACGCTCGTTCAGTTCCCGCAGGTAGTTCAGTCGCTCCTCCAGTTGTCGCATCTGGGTGTCGTCCAGCCCCCCGGTAACCTCCTTGCGATAACGTGAAATAAAGGGCACGGTTGCACCCTCGTCGAGCAGGGTAATGGCGGCAGAGACTTGGGCCTGGCGCACGGACAACTCTTCCGCGATACGCTGGGAAATTTCTTTACTCATGAATTTTGATCTTCTTGGTGATGATGGATGATAGTGGGAAAAATGAGATGTGGATTATGCGCCAGTCTTGTTAAGATTTCGATCTGGTTTTTTTCTCGAGTTTGTGTAAGGACTCAGATGTCCGTCGAAGGTGAAATACACCTAAACCCAGGCTGCAGGCAATCCAATGAGGCACCTGACTGCAGCTTCCGCGCAGCTTATTACGCTCTAAAGCTTTTAACCGCACTCAGCAATTGTCGGCAGGTAATCTGGCCTACCAGCTTTCCATTCTCAACAACAGGGCGCCGTCGCTTGTTTTTTAGCAGCATGTCCTGGGCGACATCGATGATGTCTTCATTGGGGTGGGCAACGACCAGGTTGTCGCTGGCCATATACTGCCCAACGTTGCCTATGCCACCCTCATTATAAATTGCTCCCAGGGCTGCCCGCAGGCAATCCAGCTCAGACAGGATGCCCACCAGGTTTTCATCGGCATCGACCACGCAGACCCCTGATATTTTGTTATCGATGATAATCTGCATGGCATCCAGCAAATTATCATCGGCTTTCACTTTTACCGGGTGGATTAACATGTGGTCCCGGAGGTTGACAGACTTAAGCATAGTGACTCCCTTTACTGGCTGTTTTTAGTTGACACTTTGAAGTATAGATCTCAAATACTCCATCAGGGGCTGTGGTACTGTGCCCAGGAGTAAAATACCTGCAATCAGTACACAGGCTGTGGTTTTTACCAATAAACCGGCCGGTGCGACAGGGTTGTTATTGTGCTCTTCCACCCTGCGGGTCATATAAAAAATAACGCGCAGGTAGTAATAAATACCTATGCCACTGCCAACGACCAGGCTCGCCAGCAGAATCCAGCGCAGATCACTGACGGCGGCGCTGATCAGGTAAAATTTGGCAATGAAACCAGCGGTCAACGGAATGCCCGCCAGAGAAAGCAGGGCCACCATCATCAGGCAGGCATACAGTGGCTGGTGCCAAAAAAGGCCGCTGACATCATGTAGCTGTACGTTCTCCCGGTGATGCCCCTGGGTTGAAAGCAGCGTTAGCATACCGAAGGCCGCAATCGTTGTTACGGTGTAGGCGATGAGGTAATACATGCCCGCTTCGATGGCCAGGGGGCGCTGCTCCATATTGCTGCCCACCACCAGGATAATCACCAGATAACCCATGTGAGCAATGGAGGAGTATGCCAGCATGCGTTTAATATTAGTTTGCATCAGGGCGAGCACGTTACCGGCCAACATGCTCAGAATGGCCAGTGCGGCGATACTGTCGATGAGTATATTAAAGCGAAATAAGTCCGAGGCCAGAAACCATCGCACCAGCGCCACAAATACGGCGGCTTTGGATACGGAGGCTAAAAATCCGGTAATAGGAGCGGGGGCGCCGTCGTAAACGTCTGGCGTCCACATATGAAAGGGAACCAGGGACAGTTTGAAGCCCAGGCCGGAGACCACCATCACCGCTGCGACCAATAAGGTGGCATTGTCGGCAGATGCGTTGACTAACTGGTCTCCCATGGAGGCGAACTGAAGTGTGCCGGTAATGCCATACAGCAGGGCGAATCCAAACAACATGGTGGCCGAGGCGGCACCGGACAACACCAGGTATTTAATGGCGGCCTCCAGGGGCAGTTTGGTTTTATCGGGGTAGGCAATGAGTGCATACAGGGAGACAGACATCAACTCCAGCCCCAACAACAGGGAGGCCAGGTGTGCCGCGTAGGTCAGCACGCAGGCACCCAGCGTACTTAAAACAAGTAACAGGAAATATTCTTCGGGTTCATCCCCGCGCTGGCTGAGATAGTCGAGTGACAAAATAGCGGTCACGGCGGCTGCCAGGCAGAACAGGGCCGAAAACACCAGGGCCATGTGGTCTGCTCGCAGCAGGGGAGTCACGAAGCGCGGCGTGCTGTCTCCCGCCCAAATGATGGAAAAAGCTGCGGCAAGCAGTGTTGCCACGGTCAGGGCAGAGGTCAATTGTATATTGCGCCAAAAGGCGATTTGCAGCATCAGAATGGTGGCACCTGCAGCCAGTACCAAAAGTGGGGCCAGGGCGAGGAAGTCGGCGGCGTTCATACGCTCACTCCCGCCTGTGCCACCAGGGCCTGCAGGTTATCCAGTACGGGTTGGGCAATATCCAATACCGGTTGTGGATACAGGCCCAGCCACACCAAGGCCACCATCATCGCGGCCATGGTGGCCATTTCCCTGCCGTCAAAATCGGCAAACTGTCGGTTTTCATCGGGTTTTCCCTGAAAGGCCAGCTGCATCATCCACAGGCCGTAAATAGCGGCACCAATTATTCCCAGGGCTGCAACGGCGGTAATCCAGGGTTGCACGGCAAACAGGCCGACCAGTACCAGGAACTCCGCGACGAAATTGCCCAGGCCGGGCAGGCCCAGCGAGGCCAGTACAAAAAACAGGGCGCAGGCGCCCATGCGCGGTGCGTTGTGCCACAGGCCACCCATTTTATGCATGTCCCGGGTATGCAGGCGTTGTTGAATAGCCCCCGCCATCATAAATAAGGCGGCGGTGCTCACACCGTGGGCAACCATCTGCATAACCGCGCCCTGCAGGGCCAGCGTGTTCCAGGCATACAGCCCCAACAGAACAAAACCCATGTGGCTGACACTGCTATAGGCCACCAGGCGCTTGAAGTCACTCTGGGCGAAGGCCAGCACGGCACCGTAAATAACACCGGCAGCACCCAGTGCCATGGCAATAGGCGCGAACTCTACAGAGGCCTGGGGAAACAGGGGAATACAGAAGCGCAGCAGGCCATAGGCACCGGTTTTTAACAAAATACCCGCCAGTAATACGCTGCCTGCAGTGGGGGCCTGGGTGTGGGCATCGGGCAACCAGGTGTGAAAGGGGAAACTGGGCAGTTTTACGGTGAAGGCCACGAAGAAGCCCAGCATTACCCAGAACTCCAGCTTGTCATTGAGCACTGTTCCCAGCAGGTCGAAATAACTGAAGCTGTAGCCACCGTTGGCGAGTGAGGCCTGCCAGGCCAGTATTACAATAGAGAGCAGCATCAGCAGCCCTGAAAACTGGGTGAAGATGAAAAACTTCATGGCGGCGTAGGCTTTGTTCTCATGCCCCCAGATAGCGATCAGCAAATACATGGGAATCAGCATCACTTCCCAGAACAGGAAGAATAAAAACAGATCCATCGCCAGGAATACACCGGTTACGCCCGCCAGGGTCCACAGCAAGTTAGCCTGGAACAGGCCCTGCTTGAAATTGATTTCGCTCCAGGAAGACGATACCGCGATGAGGCCCAGGAGCAGTGTGAGCACCACCAGCAACAGGCTCAGGCCATCCATCGCCAACTCGAAGGAGATGCCAAAGCGTGGAATCCAGGCCAGTTTCAGGTGTATTAACCAGCTGTCGCCAGCCCCGGCAATGGTGAGATGTTCGCTGGGCAGGCTGCTGACAATGCCGAGCAGGTAGATAAGGGCCAGCACAATGGTGGCCAGTGATACCCAGCGCGGTATCCCCTCGCCCAGGCGCTGGGCAAAAATGGCCAGCAGCCCCCCGGCCAACAGGATTCCAATAAGTATCGCCAGGCTCATGATGCGTTCCTCAGCATAATGGCTACCAGCACAACCAGGCCAAATACCATGCTGGTGGCATACCAGCGCAGCTCACCGGTTTGTGTGGCCGACACGCTGCGATGGCACCAGCGCAGCGCGCCCACTATTGAGTTATACAGCAGGTCGACCGGCTCATTGCGGCACAGGCTAGCCAGGCCGGTGAAAGGTCGAACCAGCAGTTTGTGGTAGAGGTCGTCTATACGCCAGCCCTTCAGCCAGAAATCCTGTAGTGCCCTGCCCAGGGCAGATTCGGTCACGCTTGCCACTGAAAGCTGTTTACCCAGGAATAATAGATAGGCGATTAACAGGCCAAGCAACGGTACTGCAATGCCAATGTACTCCACCGCGTGCACCACCTCGTGGTCATGGGCGGGGAATACATCGCTCAGGGGTTGGCTAATCCAGCCACCGAAGGCGGCTAGCACACACAGTATTACCAGGGGTGCGGCTATTTTCCAGCCAATCTGTTTATCCGGTTCGGTATTGGCATCGCCAAAAAATACGATAAAGACCAGGCGAAAACTGTAGATGGCTGTAAGCAATGCGCCCAGCAAGCCGCCTATCCACAAGGTGGGTCCGATGTCGGGCAGCGACCAGGCGGCCAACAGAATGCTGTCCTTGGAGTAAAAGCCAGAGGTAAAAGGCAGTGCCGCCAATGCCGCAGAGCCAATCAGGAAGCTGACGAATACCACGGGCAAACGCGTGCGCAGCCCACCCATGCGAAAAATATTGTGCTCGTGGTACAGGCAGTGGATAACGGCACCCGCTGCGAGAAACAACAGGGCTTTGAAAAAGGCGTGGGTCATCAGGTGGAAGATGCCGGCACTAAAGGCGCCCACGCCCAGGGCCAAAAACATATAGCCAATCTGG
>JAUVBI010000158.1 GCA_030591305.1 Pseudomonadota bacterium | reverse complement strand
GTCAGTGAAGCCGACACCGTGAGCAGTTGCCGAACATGGGTATGGGGGATGGAGTAATCATTCAGGTCAAAGCGTACGTAGGGTGTTTTACCCACTGAGACTTCAACACGCTCATCCGTTGGAAAGGGGTTGTCGGGCAGCGACAGCAGTTTGGGTTGCTCCTGGGCAAAGGCTTCGCGCACGGTCATTGCCGTGTCCTCAGGGCAAGGCCGGTTGGCACTTTGGCCCCGGCACCAGGCGTCAGCCTGGGCATTGAGGTCATCGATATCCCGCCATTGCCTGCCCGCAAAGAAGCTCGATCGAATGGTGCGTATGCTCCGCTCGACCCGCCCTTTTTCATTTCCGCGCGCAACGGCGACCGGCCGGGGTTCGAAGCGGTAATGTGCCGATAAAGCCAGTAATATCGGGTTAAACCGGATAGCATCACCCTGACGTTCCAGTACGGCACTGCGTAAATTGTCATAAAGAACAACCCGGGGACAGCCGCCAAAGGCCTCAAAGGCGGCGACATGGCCCCGCAAAAAGCTTTCCATACGCTGGTTGAGATAAAACCGGAGAAACACCTGCCGGCTCCAACTGAGCACCATCACAAAGGCCATGACGGGCCGCTTTGCCTTGCCAATGTAGACGTGTGAGAACGACCCCCAATCCATTTGTGCCTCCTCACCGGGCAAGGTCTTTAACCGCAAATACGCCTCGGGTATTGGCCGGGGTCGCAGCTGTGCGACACGGGCCCTGAAGTGGCTGACACCGCCGGTAAAGCCTCGCTCCAGGGCCATGTCGTAAAGACGGGCGGCCGTCAGTGTCGGGTACTGCTCCAGTGTTTTCATCATAAAGGGCACATACGGATCGATGATGGACGGACTTATCGCACGCTCAATTTTTGGTAAGCCCGCTTGCGACAGCACCCGGTCAACGGTGGAGTGGTGAATGCCCAATTGAGAGGCGATGGTGTTCACGCCCCAGTGTTCAACAAAATGATAGCGCAGTATTTTTGCTTTACATTCCTGATCAATAGCCACGTTGACTCCCCCTGTTTTTGCGTCGATAACGTGTCAGTGGGCGGAGAAAGCGATTCCTGAGGAAGGGATCACAGATCCGATGGCAAAAATGGCAATAAATGCCTGCTTCAACGGGTACTTTCTCGACCGAATGACACGTTGGGTGCTTATCCGGTGTGGCAAGCAGTAGATCATCGGGGGTATCCGGGGTGGAACCCTGATGCGTTACTTTTTCTCGTTGGCGTTGTCGAAAGTCTTTTTGTCGCCGGGCATTGGCGGCCCGGCCACGGTGGCTGGACTGGTAGGAAGCACTTGATCGGCGCATCGATTCTTTGCGCGCCTCATTGGCACAGACACCATCACAATAGATATTGCCCCGATCACAATACCGGCAAATCGTCACCTGGCGATGACAACGGGCACAATGATAGAGTCGGGCACTGACACACATCGCTGAAAGGCCGATGAGTGCTGGATTTAAACCCGTTCTGGTGAGAGAATTCAGGGACTGTGCTCATGCACGGTCTTGGGCATAACGTCAGTTCTGACCGTCAAATCTGCGTTGGCGTTATGCCGCTCTCTTCGGCAAATCCTTCATAGCTATTTTTAGACGAAAAGTCACCTGGTTAATCCAGGCTGGTGCACGGTTGTGTGTCGGCAAGTGATGCGAATGATGAAGTCAGGCAATAGGAGCGGATCTGGGATCTATGGGGTCAGCGGCAAATAACCGCGCTACTGGAGTGGCGTATACATATGTGGACAAGGAGCCGGGATTTGCACTGGGTTCCGCCATGGCGGCCCTGCGGTGGTTGTGTGAAGGGTGGGGTTACGAGGTGACCAGTGTTGATGTGGTGGAGGCGTACGATAGGGCGATGGATGCCGCTGCCAAGCTGGACAATATTGACGAGGTGGCAGACTGGATTCAGCAGCTCCTCGAATCAACCGAGAGTTCAGCGACGTTGTTTGTCAGGCAGTCTTTGGCCGTGTCCTGAATAGCAAACGGCTTGGCTGAGGAAGAGGCAATGTGCCTTTCCCAGTCTGCACTTTCCTGGCTGAATACAGGGACTTGACGTTAATGCCATCCTCTTGGGCATAAAGTTCCGCTTAGTGGATAAAGATGAGCGAGATGCTTGCGATAAGTAACTAGGAGCGTTACAGTATCTCCTCTTTGAGGAGGTGGCTTTTGATTCACAGTTTTCGGGACCGGTGGCTTCAGGACTTCTATCTGGTAGACAAGGGCAGTAAGAGGATTCCCTCTGAAATCAAAGGCAGGCTTTTCCGAAAGCTGCAGTTGATCGATGATGCGACCTGTGACCTGGACTTGCGTTCACCTCCGAGTAACCATTTTGAAAAGTTGAGAGGAAAATTGGCCAGCAAACATTCAATTCGTATTAACAAACAATGGCGGTTGGTATTTGCGTGGTCAGGTGAAAGAGGCGAGGCTAAAGACATTTATCTGGATAACCACGATTATCGATGAGGCAGGCGATGAATATTACGAAACGACAACCCGTCAGTGTGGGAGAAATGATTAACGAAGAATTCCTGGTGCCAATGGGACTGACACAGGGACAGCTGGCAGAAGCGATGGGTGTGAGTCGAAAAACCGTCAACGAACTATGTACCAATCGTCGCGCTATTACGGCGGATACCGCGTTGATGCTGGCCACGGTCTTTGGTAATTCAGCGGATTTCTGGCTGAACTTGCAGCAGCGAAACGAGCTGTGGAAAGCGCTGAACACACCGAAGCGGCGAGCTCGAATCGAGAAGGCCAGGCCTGTCGCCGCTTGAGGTCTATGGGACCACCATGGGACCATCCTCACGCCTTTTGATGCCCTCTGATGCCGGGCCCATTTTTTAACTCTTTGATTTATAAGGCATTAGGGGGCATGGCGAGGCGGCAAAAAGCATCGCTCAGGGTTCGAATCCCTCGCTCTCCGCCATACATTCACTCTGCAGTAGAGGCAGAGACGCGATAGTCGCGTTGCAGTGATTTAAAAGCCCTGAACCTGAGCCAATCAATCGATTTATTGTTATCCTGAAAATTGCTTTTTGGGAGAAGGCGGTAATACATTAGATTTTTTGACACTAAAGAAACACCAGCGGGCCGGGCGAAATGGCCGTCCTGGATATGCGACAAATACCGTGTGTTCTGGTTGAGTGAGCGAGGGTGTACGTTTGCTTTGCGAAAGATACTGTCCATGCCGCACAGCTACACTTTGATGGTTGGAAATCCATTTTGACAATAAGATCGTTTGGGTGCCTATCGGTCCTGCTTTAATTTTCTCTCGGCTTGCTCCGGTGTATATTCAACCACTCGGGTAAGCGCAGCCAGGGTGCGTTGGCGGAGATTAAGTTTGCCGCTGCCATTTTCCCAATTGGTTACCGTAGGCGGGCTGACGCCAAGTAACTTTGCAAACTGTGATGTGTTCATTCCAAATCGCTTGCGGAGTCTGGTAACCGCCGCCGCTGTTGGCGTAAACGCTTTCTTTCTCTTCCTGATTGTTTTTTTTCTAGCAGCACTTGTTTTTTGATTGGGTTTGAGCGGCTCTTCCATGTCGACACCAAAGACATCGGAAAGATCAGCCCCCCCCAACCGACGTCGTTTTCCTTTTCCGGACGTAGTCGAGTGAATATCCAGTTCCGTGGTAATCAGTTCTTTATGATCAACATTGCGCAGCAGAAAAAGCAGCTCCGGTTGATGGTCCAGTCTGGCGCCAACACCGTACAGCACGGCGGCAATGTGTTTGCACATCCCTGCCCAATCGGGGCAGTCGCACGCAAGCTTTATCTCGTTGGGCCTGGGAAATAGCCCCTGTTTTTGATCGGTCACTATCTCCATGACGTTGTTGGAGAAACGCCCCTGCAACAATTCCAGCATGGAGCCAATCTGACCCGCGCACTGTTTGCGTACGTTTTTCCACTTGTTTAGAGGCAGTGGGGTGATGTTAATATTTATTCTATAGAGCGCTGAGCCGCTGACGATGGCCTCGACTTTGCCCTTGGAGATGGCTAGATGACATACCGAACCGTTACGAACATAGGTTCGCCCCCTGGGTAGACGGTTTGCATAATCACTGAATTTCTCCAGGTGACGGCACCAGGCCTCACCCCAGAATGTACGGGTTATCTTCCGCCCCTCAACCTCAATGGGTTCAATTTTCATGCCCTTTTTTCGTAGTTTATTAATCGCTTTGGCCGCTTTGACACGTCGCTGTGCCACCGGCACATAGGGAGACCAGCCGTTGTAACTCATATATGTCACCTATCAGACTTGCGTCTTCTCAATATCGAGTGATACCAGATTGAGCAATGTCTCATTATCCATCTCTGTAAGCAGTGTATTAGCGCCACCATCCAATAGATCGTTGGCGAGGGCCATTTTTTCATTAATCAAGGCGTCAATCTTCTCTTCTACCGTTCCAGGGCAGATAAATTTGTGAACGAGTACATTATTCTTCTGTCCGATGCGAAAGGCGCGATCTGTGGCCTGGTTTTCCACCGCCGGATTCCACCAGCGATCAAAATGGATAACATGGGAAGCCTGGGTCAGGTTGAGGCCGGTGCCTCCCGCCTTGAGGGAGAGAATAAAGAAGGGGGGGCCCTCTTCTGCCTGGAACTGCTCAACCCGTTTTTGTCTTTGCTTAACGGCAGTGCCTCCATGCAACACCAGTCCGGGCTGACCGAACTGCTGTGCCAGAAAGTTTTCCAGTGGCGTGGTCATTTCCCGGAATTGAGTAAACACCAGCACCTTCTCCTGGCGCGAGGCGATCTCTTCACACAGCTCAGCCAGGCGTTGAAATTTTCCACTCTTTTTCGGATCGTACTCATCATCCCCGAGCAGTTGTGATGGGTGATTACAGATCTGCTTGAAACGTAACAGGTAGGAGAGCACCAGGCCTCGACGCTTTATACCTTCAAGGTTCTCGATAGCATTCGCCATCTGATTGACGGCCTGTTGATATTGCGCAGCCTGCACTTTGCTTAGACCACAGTAGGCGGGCACTTCAGTCTTTTCTGGCAGATCGCTGATAATTGATCGATCAGTTTTCAGACGGCGCAGGATATAGGGGCTTACCAGATTGCGTAACGGCGCATATTGGTCACTCTCCCGTTCAGAAAGGGATTTCACAAACCCCTTGAATCGTGCGGCAGATCCAAGCAGGCCAGGATTTAAAAAGTCGAACAGTGACCAGAGATCCGATAGTTGGTTTTCTACCGGTGTGCCGGTCAGTGCTATACGAGATTTGGCACGGAGCTTCTTGACTGCTTTGCTCTGCCTGGCGGTTGGATTCTTGATGGCATGGGCTTCGTCCAACACCAGCAGCTGCCACACTTGTTCTTGTAACCAGTCTTGACGCATCAGTGTTCCATAGGTGGTTACAACTACATCGATGTCTTTCAAGGTTGTACTGTCATTCACCATGGCATCCATTGCTTTTTTGTTCAGCTGGGAACTGTGAAAAAACAGACAGCGTAGAGAGGGGGAAAAACGTTCAATTTCTGTTTTCCAGTTACCAATCAAAGAAGCGGGAAGCACCAATAAAGAGGGTTTGTCACACCGCTTCTTTTTCAAGATAAGCAGTAGGGAAATCACCTGCATGGTTTTCCCCAACCCCATGTCGTCCGCCAGGCAGGCACCTAATCCCAGTTGAGAGAGCAACCATAACCAGTTCACACCGGCCTGTTGATAGGGCCGAAGGGTCGCTTTGAGTGAATTACCCGGGTTGGCAGCCTTCAGTCGAGCGGGTGTGCGCAGTTCATCCAGTAGCGTAGCCAGCCATTGGCCCGGTTGAACAAGGGACCATGCTCGACTCTCTTCCAGGGCATCCTCCCCCAAGTCTGCCGGCGCGCCTGCCAGCAACCGCATCCCTTCAGCAAAGGTGATCCCCCCATCTGTAGATTCCGCTTTCAATTTTTTCCAGTGGGCCAGGGCTTCACTCAGTTTTTCCTGATCTACTTCAATCCACTGTCCTTTGATGAATACGAGGCCATCACCTGCCGCCGCCAGCTTTTTCAGCTCGGATTCGCTGAGCGTCTTATCGCCCAGAGCAATATGCAGTTTGAAATCCAGCAGTGAATCGATATTGAAGTTCTGCTGTTTTTTCTCACCAATGGTAACGCTGGCGCGTGGTCTGCTGCGTTTTTTCCACCAGTCAGGCAGTCGAACCACCACGCCGCACTGCTCGTATTGTGGCGCATCCTTAAGAAACGCATAGGCCTCCTCGGGTGACCAGGCCAGGGGATGATAAATATCGCCGGTATCCACCAGATCTTTAATTACAGCGCTGGACTCAGAGGCCAGTTGAACCGGTGAAAGCAGACGAATCAAGGCCTGTTTGTTTTTCGCGCCGGCATATTCCTGTAAAGCACGACTGAGTGGTTGATGACGAATACGCCCCTGTTCTGACAATTTGGGAGCATAGGTTGCCATGAAGGCAAAGGGAAAATCCGGGTCATCTTTATTTTCCGCCAGATGGAAGCAGACACGGCCTACCTGGTGCCATTGCGGTGCTTTCTTGGCAAGAAGTGCATCCAGCCCGCCAGTAGCCTTAATCTGGGCGCACACCCAGGTATCAAGCAAGGACCGAATTTCCTGTAGTACCGGAGCAGAGAGATACTCGGCCCCACGCATCGGTGGTGCGCTCATTAGTAGCGGCATGATTTCGTTGGCCGTGAGTGGCTCAATAGGATCCGGTTGATGTGGATCTGCCTGTGTCAGCAGGCAGCGCTCACTCAGATATTTGCAGGCAAAGTCGCGCCAATATTGCAAAGATGGGGAGAGGCCGGCGCTACTTTTTCTTGCCGCAAGAGTGAACAAACCCTCGCCCACACTACGCGTAAACGCCTTGACGATGGCGTAACTGTTAATCGCTGTTGTACCATCTGCTATTGATGGGAAACAGTGCAGATGTCCTGAGGGTAGTAGGCCCAGGTCAAATATGCTCACTGCAAGGCCCCCTATTCGTTGATCGCCCGTCGACATTGTTTGGTCACGATCTGTTCGATCCGTTGCAACGCGGCATAGTCCCCGTATAGGCTTTCAAATATTCCCCGCGTTGGCCGCAAATGCTCCAGTAATCGAGCGGCAACATCCTGAACCTGATCCTGGAGAAACCGGATACGCAAACCACATTGTTGTGCCAGTGTTTCCCAGTGTTTCCGGGAAACCACACTGGGATTGCGCTCCTCGCCTACGGAAAATGCCAGATGATAGTCAATGCGCTCAATGGCGTGGGTGCAAACCAGGTCATAAAAAGGCGCTAATCGAATTTCGCCATTGGCCTGGTATAGAAGTGAAAGGTTTTTGGCGTGGCCATCCGAGTTGCCTGCAAGAACATTAAAGATTTGCCATCGCAGTAAATACTGC
>JAUVBI010000086.1 GCA_030591305.1 Pseudomonadota bacterium | reverse complement strand
TGCAATGGAGCCGGCTGAAAACGGTGGTAGAGCCCTCTGGTGCAGTGAGCTTTGCCGGTATTTTGGAGCACCCCGAGCGATTTAAAAATCGCAGGCTTGCATTGGTCATTAGCGGTGGTAACCTCGACCTTAACAACCTACCCTGGTAGACATGTATGAGTGAGCTTCAAACTACAGCTGTGCAACCGTGGTGGGGGCGGCTGAGGCAGCACTTTCGCGAGGCATTTTCTGGCGGCGTTGTTCACCAGCGACAATCAGGTGATGTGGAATCTATGAACCACGGTGCTGAGCGCCGTCGTCATGCATATCGGTATATCTTGCTAGCCCTTTCTGTCGTACTGACGTTCATCAGTCTCCATCAATTTTATCTGAATCATTTTTTGTCCGCGGCCGTTGGCTTCATCTTGTTGGGTGTTGTTTTTGCCAATATCTGGCAACTGGGCCGCCGTCGGGAGGCGCTCTTCTCGCCGACAGTGATTCTCGCCATGACACTGACTGTAATTCTTATTTCGGTTTATCGTGGGCAAACCTATACCTTGTATTGGGCCTATCCTCTTTTGTCCATCCTGCCTCTTATTTTGCAATTGCGTTCGGCAGTGTGGCTGGGCATTCTCTGTGGGGCCTTGCTCCTGCCATTTCTTTTCCTGAGCTTTGATACGAATGCTGCAATTGTGATTTCCCTGAGTATGGCGCTTACCTGGGCTATCAGTGCCTGGTTAATTTACGCGGTCACGGCGCAGTCGCGCCGCCTCAGGACCATGGCAGATACCGACCCGCTTACCGGTGCCTACAACCGTCGTTTTTTTCAACTTCAGACCGAGCAGGCACTCGGTCAGTGGCAGCGAAATAAGCGTCCGGCGTCAGTTCTACTGATAGACGTTGATTTTTTCAAGCGAATTAATGATAAGTATGGGCATGCCGCCGGTGATCTTGTTCTGAAGGGCTTGGTTGAGTTGATAGCAGGCCGGGTCCGTAAGGTGGATACGGTATGCCGTTACGGTGGGGAAGAGTTTGCCGTGTTGCTGCCAGAGACCGGCGCGAAGGGTGCCGTTCATGTTGCCGAGGAGATTCGTGCGATTATTGAAGCGGCCCACTTGGTGGAAGCCGAAAGCATTACTATCAGCACGGGCGTATGCGATGTCACCGATGTACGCGATATAGATCACTGGGTAAATCTGGCCGATTCAGCCTTGTATCTGGCCAAGACCAAGGGCCGTAATCGGGTGGAGTTGGCCAGCATGCGAGACGAGCAGGCCGAAGTGCCAAGCTTGGAACGAGCGGTTCCCGAGTGGCGATGAGCTGGCTCGACCGCTGCTGTCGGGCGTTGATATCGTTCCGGCTCGGCCTGTCACACCGGAGATAGTCGGGAGAACATTTTCTGAGATAGAAGCAAGCCAGGCTGCTCAAGATGGGTGTGCTACTGGAAAGAGAGCTGGGCTCGCAGCTCGCAGACATCAACAGTTATCGTTGGCAACTTCCACCAGGTATTTGGTAAAGGTTTTCACGCCGGGAGACTTCAGATATTTTTTTTGAACTATTGCAGCGAATTTGCTGCTTATTTCCGGTGTTTCGATTGGCAGTTGGACGATGTTCCCGGCCGCTATTTCGTCTTGGTAAAGGGTACCGGGTGCTACTCCCACGGCATCGCACCCTTTGATTGTGTGCAAAAGAATGTTGGTGTTGTAACACTCAATTTTGCCATTGGGAGCCCCATTCCACTGCTCAAGGGGCAGGCTCGCGCGTTTGGCAATTATTTTTTCCACTGATGCGGGGAGACGAAACAAGGCGACAGGAAATTCGAGAAGCTGGTGATAACTGACGGTTTTTTTTCGAGCCAGTGGATGGCCCGCCCGGCAGACCCAACAACCAAGCACTTCAGGTAGCGGCGTGATGTCCAGGTCGCTGACATCATCAATCAAGCGAATATCGGCTACTACTATGTCTAGCAATTGAGAGCGTAGCAGTTCAACCAGTTCCTGGGGCCAATCGATCTGCAATTGCAGGTGATACCGAGGGTGTAGTCTGTTCATTTTAGCGAACACAGCACCCATATAAATATCTGCAGGTAACGGACCAGCCCCCACTCTGAGAGCACCTCTTTCCAGGCCATTGAGCTGGGCAATTTCAAGCTCCAGTCTTCGGGAATCCTGCAGTATCGATTTGCCTGTAGTGATTACATGCTGCCCAAAGACGGTAGGTTCTATTTGCGGCCGACTCCTACTGAATAGCATTACCCCCAATTTCTCCTCAAGCACTCTCAGATTACGACTTAAGGCGGGCTGGGTGAGATTGAGTTCTTTCGCTGCCCGGGCAAAATTTCTATGCTTGTCCAGGGCGAGGATTTGTTCTATCTGGCGCAACTCTATTATCATAAACATTATTTATCATATTCATAATAATATGTCATATTATTTATTGTTTAATATGAGTCGACTACACTGCTAGATCGCTAATTAGATGAGGGGTCGATAAAAATGAGATACTTGAACATACGGGCACGTTTTTTCCATGCTGTAGCGCTACTGGCCGTTCTTGCATCCAGTGCCGTTTACGCTAAAACAGACAAGCCAAATATACTTGTTATATGGGGCGATGACGTTGGCATGTACAACATCAGTGCCTACCATCGGGGCATGATGGGCGGCAGCACACCGAATATCGATCGCATCGCCAACGAAGGTGCTATTTTCACCGATGCCTATGCACAGCAAAGCTGCACCGCTGGTCGTGCCTCATTTATTCTCGGTCAGCATCCATTCCGCACAGGTCTGTTGACCATTGGCATGCCAGGTGCAAAAGAGGGTATCAGCGAAAAGGACCCCACCATCGCCGAACTGTTGAAGAATCATGGCTATATGTCCGGGCAGTTCGGTAAAAACCACCTGGGTGACCAGGATCAGCACCTGCCGACGGCTCACGGTTTTGACGAATTCTTTGGCAACCTCTATCACCTCAATGCAGAGGAGGAGCCTGAAAGTGAGTTCTATCCCAAAGATCCTGAATTCCACAAAAAGTTTGGCCCCCGCGGTGTACTGCACTCTTATGCTGACGGCAAGATCGAAGACACCGGCCCGCTGACCAAAAAGCGCATGGAAACAGCCGATACCGAGTTTCTTGCGGGAACCTTGAAATTTATCGATAAGGCACACAAGGCTGAGAAACCATTCTTCATCTGGCACAACTCCACCCGCATGCATGTATGGACGCACCTCAGCGACAAGTACAAAGGTAAATCGGGTTACGGCTTGTATGCCGATGGCATGATGGAGCTGGATGACGGCGTCGGTGCGCTACTGGATAAACTGGATGATCTTGGCATTGCCGACAATACCATCGTTATTTTCAGCACCGACAATGGCGCAGAGAAGTTCACCTGGCCGGACGGTGGCACGATCCCGTTCCGCGGTGAGAAAGGCAGTACCTGGGAAGGCGGTTTCAGAGTTCCAATGATGGTCAGGTGGCCTGGCACTGTGAAGCCCGGAACGGTTGTTAATGATATTTTTTCCCATGAAGACTGGATGCCAACCCTGCTGGCTGCCGCGGGTGAGCCGGATGTAAAGGAGAAGTTGCTGAAGGGACACAGAGCCAATGGCAAGAAATTCAAGGTTCATCTTGATGGCTACAATCAGACAGACGCGCTCTCAGGCAAAGGTCCCGGCAAAAGGAATGAAATCTTCTATTTCGATGCGGGTTCTAACCTGAACGCCATCCGCTATAAAGACTGGAAGATTCACTTCACCATTATGGAAGGTGCCATCAATGAGGCCTATCGTAAGACACCGAGCTGGCCACTTATAGTCAACCTTAGAATGGACCCCTTCGAAGATGGTCCAAACTCTTCAATGTACATTCGTCAGTTCTACGCTGACCAGATGTGGATGTTTGTTCCCGCACAGGCCATGGTTGGCAAGTTTCTGGCAACTTTCGAGGAGTACCCGCAGCGACAAGCAGGTGGCTCTTTAAGCATTGATACGGTGATGGACAAAATGAAATCGGCGGCGAGCAGACAGTAGTTACGTTATCGCCGCAACGATTTCAGCCGCTGTTCAAAAACTGTCAATCAGCGATAAATCCCTGACCGCGCCCTTGTCGGCGCTGGTCACCATTTTTGCGTAAACCTTCAAGGCGGCACTGACTTTGCGCGGCCGTGGGGCCGTGGGCCGCCACGCTGCACTGCCGCGCGCATCCATTGCCGTGCGTCGTGCGCTCAATGTGTCGTCGCTAATTACCATATTGATGGAGCGTTCGGGAATATTTATTTCAATAATGTCCCCGGCTTCAACCAGCGCGATAGCGCCGCCTGCCGCCGCCTCAGGCGATGCGTGGCCTATGGATAAACCGGAAGTGCCACCGGAAAAGCGCCCGTCGGTAAGCAGGGCGCAGGCTTTGCCCAGCCCTTTGGACTTAAGGTAGCTGGTGGGATACAGCATTTCCTGCATACCCGGGCCGCCTCTTGGGCCCTCGTAGCGAATGATAACCACATCGCCGGCTTTGACTTTGTCGTTGAGGATGTCCTGCACTGCAGAGTCCTGGCTTTCGCAGATATAGGCCGGGCCGGAAAACACCAGGCTGTCATCGTCTACGCCAGAGGTTTTAACCACGCAGCCATCCTCGGCGATATTGCCATATAACACCGCCAGGCCGCCCTCCAGGGAGAAGGCATTTTCCAGGGAGTGAATACAACCGTTTTCCCTGTCGTCATCCAGGGTGTCCCAGCGAGTGTCCTGACTGAAGGCGATTTGGGTGGGAATGCCCGCCGGGCCGGCGCTGTAAAATTTGCGCACCGCCTCATCTTCGGTGACAACGATATCCCATTTGGCCAGGGCATCAGCCATGGTGGGCGTGTGTATGGTCGCGCAGTTGTTGTGCAGTAGCCCCGCCCGGTTCAACTCACCCAGAATTCCCATCACGCCCCCAGCGCGGTGTACGTCTTCCATGTGATATTTTGGTGTATTGGGGGCAACTTTACATAACTGGGGTACCTTGCGGGACAGGCGGTCGATGTCAGCCAGGGTAAAGTCAATTTCCGCCTCCTGGGCCGCGGCCAACAGATGCAAGATGGTGTTGGTAGAGCCGCCCATGGCGATATCCAGGCACATGGCATTTTCAAAGGCCTGGAAGTTGCCGATGTTGCGTGGCAGTACGGACTCATCATCGTCCTCATAGTAGCGTTTGCACAGCTCGACGATGGTTCGGCCCGCCCGCAGGAACAATTGCTCCCGGTCGGCGTGGGTGGCAAGCATGGAACCGTTACCGGGAAGACTGAGCCCCAGGGCCTCGGTCAAGCAGTTCATGGAATTGGCGGTAAACATTCCCGAGCAGGAGCCACAGGTGGGACAGGCTGAACGCTCGATCTCGGCGACATCCTCGTCGCTGACGGAGTCGTCCGCTGCAATAACCATGGCGTCAATCAGGTCCAGTTTATTCTCGGACAGTTTGGTCTTGCCCGCTTCCATGGGGCCGCCGGATACAAATACCACGGGGATATTGATGCGCATGGCGGCATTCAACATGCCGGGGGTGATCTTGTCGCAGTTGGAGATGCACACCATGGCATCGGCGCAGTGAGCATTGACCATGTATTCGACCGAATCGGAAATAATATCCCGGGAGGGCAGGCTATACAGCATGCCGTCGTGGCCCATGGCGATGCCGTCATCGACGGCGATGGTATTGAATTCCTTGGCCACGCCACCGGCCGCTTCAATTTCCCGTGCAACCAGTTGCCCCAGATCCTTCAGGTGGACGTGGCCTGGTACAAACTGGGTGAAGGAGTTGACCACGGCGATGATGGGCTTGCCGAAATCCCCGTCTTTCATGCCAGTGGCGCGCCACAGGGCGCGGGCGCCGGCCATATTGCGGCCGTGGGTGGAGGTTTTGGAGCGATAATCAGGCATTGGGGTATTCCGGTGGCTTGGAGCTCAAATGAGCAGTGCAGGATAACAAAATTTCGCGCTTAGCTTAAGACCTTGATAAAGACCTTTGAGTTGCGCTGCAAATTATAAAGAGCCTGCCGTTGGTCTGGCAGGGCCTCCTGCCCAGCCTCTTTAAAGCCCTGCTCGATAAACCAGTGGGTCGATTGTGTGGTAAGCACAAACACCTTGGTCAGGCCCTGCCGCCGCGCTTTCTGTTCAAGCTCTTTGAGCAGGCGCTGGCCGCGCTGGCCTCCCCGGTAATCGGGGTGGGAAACGATACAGGCGATTTCCCCGCAGTTATCTTCGGCAAAGGGGTAGAGTGCGGCGCAGGCGAGAATCCGGCCGTCCCTTTCCAGCAGGCGAAAGTGGGCGATTTCAGTTTCGAGTAATTCCCGGGAGCGTTTTACCAATATCCCCTGCGCTTCAAGTGGCTCGATTAACTCGATAATCCCGCCTACGTCATCGATTGTCGCCGCCCTGGACTGTTCGTAGTCATCATTGGCGACCAGGGTGCCACTGCCGTCGTGGGTAAACAGTTCCTCCAATAGAGCGCAGTCATCCCGATAGCCGACGATGTGACAGCGAGGGACACCGGCGGCGCAGGCAAGGCTGGCAGTGTTGAGCAGGGAGGCCTGTTCTGGCCCGGTGATACCCAGCTGGCCAATATCGCCCACGGCACACTGCCGCAGGAGATCGCCATTGCCACCAGTAATGCCCGGCTCAGGGCCAAACAGCATTAATTTTTCTGCACCGATGGCGGCGGCACACTGGACGGCGATATCTTCCAGCGAGAGGTTAAAAATTTCACCGGTGGGGGAGTACCCCAGGGGGGACAGCAGAACGATGGCATTGTCGGCCAGTTGTGCCTTGATTCCTGCACTATCTATACGGCGTACTTTGCCGGTGTGGAAAAAGTCCACGCCGTCCACTATACCCAGCGGTTTTGCGGTGACAAAATTGCCCGAGCGCACCTTTATTTGAGCGCCCTGCATGGGTGAGTTTGGCAGGCCCATAGATAGCAGTGCTTCAAATTGTGCCCGCAGGGAGCCGGCGGCATCTTTTACATGCTCCATGGCGATGGCATCGGTTATCCGCAGTTTATTGTGGAAATGGCTTTGAAGGCCCGCCCCCGCCAGGCGCTGGTCTATTTGGGGTCTGCTGCCGTGAATCAATACCAGTTTTATGCCCAGACTATTGAGCAGGGCAATATCGTGAACAATATGGGCAAAATTTTCGTGCTGTACCAGTTCACCACCCAGCATCAGGACAAAGGTTTTACCCCTGTGAGCATTAATATAGGGCGCTGTATTTCTAAACCAGCGAATATTGTCCCGACCCGGTGTTGTCACTTTACTACCTAAAATGTTGGCAAAAGGAAAAGCTTATCAAATAATAGGAAAATACTTATGGCAATAATGCACAAGGCGTACCTGTGGGAGCCTAATTTCAAACATTTAGTTGGCATAAGTGTCTTGCTTACCATAATATTGTGGGCAATTGGCAGGATTGGGGGGCTAATATCAAGTCGATTGTGCGCTAACTGTCAGGCAGGGGTTTGTTAGATATCCAAAAAAACACTTGCTGTGGACTATTAATAATAGATAAAGGTCGAGGAAGTATTTATGTTTAAAATGAAATTGATGAGTTCAGCCGTTGCCGTTGCTGTCGCAATGGTGTCCATTCCTGCACTTGCTGCAGAAGCAGAAGCAGAACAAGCAGATGCCAACCAGGTACTTGAAGAACTTATAGTCACCGGTACTCGGTCAAAGCCACGTTCAATCGCCGACTCACCCGTCCCGGTTGACGTTATAAGCAGTAATGAATTAAGGGCGAGCGGCTCAACTGATATGGCCAACCTGATAAGAACAGCAGTGCCTTCTTACAATGTAGGTGATCAGGCAATTTCAGATGGCGCAACGGTTGTGCGACCTGCAAACTTGCGCGGCCTGTCACCGGACTCTACATTGATTATGGTTAACGGCAAGCGCAGGCACAAAGGTTCCGTTATCGCTTTTTCAGGCGGCGGTATCGCCGACGGCGCTCAAAGCCCCGACATTTCCACCATTCCCGCTATCGCAATTAAGCGGGTTGAAGTACTGCGTGATGGTGCATCGGCCCAGTATGGCTCTGATGCGATTGCAGGGGTTATAAACTTCATACTGAATGATTCGGATTCCGGTGGCAGGATTGAAGTAAAAGGGGGGGAGTATGCAGAAGGTGACGGTGAGCAGCTGAGTGTGGCGGGAACGATCGGTATGCCGTTAACTTCCAGCGGTTTTGTTAATTTCAGTTTTGAATTTAGTGAACAGGACCCCACCAGCCGAAGCGTACAAAGAGATGATGCCCAGGCTCTTATCGACGCAGGAAATACCGCAGTCAGAACACCGGCAGCGCAAGTCTGGGGCACCCCTGAAATTTCGAATGACTTTAAGTTGTTTTTCAACAGTGCGATTGAGTTGGGAAATAATGGCGAAGCCTATATGTTCGGCAACTGGTCTGAAAAAACTGTGGAAGGTGGTTTTTTCTTCCGTAACCCAAATACCAGAGGCGGCATATTCAGAGGGCCGGAACTTGAAGATGGCACGCCGACACTTCTCACGGCAGATCTCACCCCTGGCGCAGTAGATAACTCTGCTTGCCCTGTTGTTCCTATCGTTGGTGATGCTCCCGATGCAGTAGCGCTTGGTTCACTGGAGGCGGCTGGTTGCTATGCCCATAACCTTCGTTTCCCTGGCGGTTTCACACCTTTCTTTGGCGGTGACGTGGTAGACCTGTCTCTGTACGCGGGAACCCGCGGTAATTTTGCTGATGGCACAAGCTATGACTTCAGTGCTGGCTTTGGTCTGCACTCTACTGATTTCGCTATGAGCAACACCGTCAACTCATCATTGGGTCCGAATACGCCAACCGAGTTTACGCCCGGCGGATACGAGCAGTTCGAAGTATCTATCAATGCCGACTTGTCCAAAGACCTGGACTTTATGGTCGTCTCCTACGGTGCTGAATTAAGAGAGGAAACGTTTACCATTACCGCTGGTGATGAAGCTTCATGGGCTTTGGGCCCTCTGGTCGATCAAGGCTTTAGTATCGGTTCAAATGGATTCCCTGGCTTCAAGCCGGCAGATGCCGGCGAAAATGATCGTCACAGTGCCGCAGTCTACGTGGATATGGAAGCAGACCTGACAGACAGGTTCCTGGGTCAACTCGCAATGCGGTACGAGGATTACAGTGATTTCGGTGACACCTTTGACTGGAAGATTGCCGGTCTGTTTGAAGTAACTGATTCAATCAAGCTTCGCGGCTCTGTGAGCACGGGATTCCGCGCGCCTACCATTGGACAAAGCAATGTTCGTAGCGTACAGACCCAGTTTCTGGGCGATGAATTGGTCGATATTGCAACATTACCACCAACCAATGAAGTCTCCGTAAGATTTGGCGGCAAAGAGCTGGCTCCAGAAGAGTCAGAGAGCTATGCATTCGGCTTTATTTATGAAGCAGACAATGGTTTCTTCCTCACCGCTGACTACTTTCATATAGAAGTAACCGACAGAATCACCCAGACTTCTGCTATTACTCTAACGGACCAAGACCGTGAAGAGCTGGCCGATCTGGGCGTTACCGATGCCATTGGTTTGAACTCGGTTAAATTCTTTACCAATGACTTTGATACAACCACCGAGGGTGTTGATCTGGTAGCAAACTATTCACATGACCTGTTTGGTGGCCAGCTGAACTATACTCTGGCGTATAACTATACAGATACAACGGTGGATAAATTTGGAGACAATGTTAACGAGGTTAAAATCTTTCGTCTGGAAGAGGCTTTACCCAGACACAAAGGTGCATTCACTCTCAATTACTTTGCTGATAGCTGGAGCTTGATGGGCAGAGCCAATTATTACGGTACTTGGAGCCAGTCTTTAAATAGTGGCAATCTTGATAACGTGATTAATGCGCCTGCCGCCTGGATTCTGGATGCTGAAGCTGTCTATAACTTTAATGAAAGCTTTAGCTTCGCACTAGGCGCGAGTAATATTACAGATGATTTTGGTCCTAGAGACCCATCGCATTCCAGTGGCCGTGCGTATTCAACTACGTCCCCCTATGGATCTAATGGGCGCTTTATGTATGCGAAGGCTACGTATAGCTTTTAATTACAACGGGTAATTATTGAAACAAAAAATAATCAACCATTGGAATTGATTGATAACAAAACCCCGGTTTTTTAACCGGGGTTTTGTTTGTTAACGGACCCCACACTATGAACTTATTGCATATTTCCGACATGCATTTCGGCACACGCCACTGGACCGGCAACGATGAAATGTTGTTGGAAAAACTAAATTCTTACTCTGCTGATATTGTGGTCAATACAGGGGATAACACCAGCGATGCCCTGGAAAGCGAATTTGAAGCCGCTGGCAAATTTTTAAAATCGATAAAATGTAACAATATTATTTCAATTGCAGGAAATCACGATAAGCGGAATATGCGTTCCAGGGATTTTTTTAGCAAGTACATTGATGATATGGAGGTTATCCGCCCGCTGAGCCCAGAAAACTGCAACAAAGGAAAAATTTACCTGGATGACGCTACCACGGGAATTGAAGAGAGCTTTACCGATATTAATTTTGTCGAAATGTGTTCTATTAACGGGAAGTCGCTCTTGGTTGTCTGTCTTGATACTAACGAGCTTTATCAGGATAACGGTTTTGTTGATAAGGAAATGATACGCTCTGTTTCGCATCAAATAGAGCAACAGACTTACGATGAAATTATACTCCTCAACCACCACTCCATTCTGGATACGGATTATGATCCGCTTTTCAATTCAGGGAGAATCATTGGTTTTGTAAAAAAGCATAATATCGAGCATGTTTTCTGTGGCCATACGCATAAATTGGAGCTGACGAAAACTATTGACCTGTATCGCGGGCATGCCTTTAATCAATATAAAAACGGTTCTCTTTCAGCGCACAATTTACCTAATGACTCCAATATGTTTCTCTTTTTTGAGAACTTTGGTGACAAAGCAATGAAAGTTCATTTGATAAGAATTTTCGTTAAGGGCGATCAATTAGAATTTGAAGAAGAAGTGATTGCCATCAACTGAGCCTTGAGGATTTGAATATGATTGAGCATAGCGGTCAGAATTTACGCTGGGAAGCTCAAATCGTCATCAGTATGTGTCTGGGCTATGGGATGCTAATGCTGTGCAGAACCGTTGTTGGTGTAGCCGGGCCCGCCATGTTACTGGACCCGGATTTGGCGTTGGATACGGCCACGTTTGGCGCGATTCTGGGTTGGGGTACAGCAGGCAACCTGACAGGTAAGCTTACCAACGGTGTATTGGCCGATAAGTTGGGTGGTAGCAAGGTTTTTATTGCCTCCATCGCCTGTGCTGCCGCAGCAACATTTATTTTCGGCATCCTGTCTAGCAATACGGCATTTTTTGCCATCTATTTCCTTACCGTATTTGCCAAGTCTGCCGGCTGGCCATCGATGGCAAATATTATTCGGGTTAGCTTCACGCATGCCAAGCACGGTCGGGTATGG
>JAUVBI010000186.1 GCA_030591305.1 Pseudomonadota bacterium | reverse complement strand
TTCAATAAGTTTGGCCAGACCTACAAGGTTATCATGCAGGCCGAGTCGCCATTTCGGGCCGACCTGTCAGATCTGGACCATTTCTATATGCGCTCATCCAGTGGCGAAATGGTGCCCCTGAGCACTCTGGTTACAACCAGACCCATACTGGGGCCGGACCTTGCACAGCGCTATAATTTATACCGGTCCGCCTCTGTGCGCGCCAACCCGGCCCCGGGCTACAGCTCCGGGCAGGCAATGAATGTTTTTGAAAAGCTGGCGGCAGATATATTGCCCGGCGGTTATAAGTTTGAGTGGACCGGCATGGCCTATCAGGAGCGTCAGGCGGGTAGCACCGCTATCGTAGCCTTCGCCATGGCCCTGATATTTGTCTACCTGTTTCTGGTGGCGCAGTATGAAAGCTGGTCTATTCCCGCCGCTATTATATTGGTGGTGCCCATGGCTATTGGTGGCGCCATAGCCGCACTGTTGTTGACCGGTGTGGCGCTCAACCTCTATGCCCAGATAGGCCTGGTGTTACTCATCGGCATGGCAGCTAAAAATGCCATTCTGATTGTGGAGTTTGCCAAGCACAAACGCGAGGTGGAAGGGGAGGAGATTAAAATGGCGGCCAGGGAAGCGGGGCGTCTGCGCTTCCGCGCCGTTTGCATGACAGCGGTTTCTTTCATCTTGGGCATCATGCCCCTGGTTGTGGCCAGCGGTGCCGGTGCTTTCGGGCAGCGCTCCCTGGGTATCACCGTACTGGGTGGAATGCTGGCGGCCCTGCTGATAGGTACCTTCTTTATCCCCGGCTTCTACGCCATCGTGCAGGCCGTTCGTGAAAAGCTGAAGCGCAAACTGGGTATGGAAAATATTGTCGGTGGGAAAGTCGAGTGAAAAAAACCGGTTTAATTAGCAGCCATGAACTCGACAATTTCGTAGCCAATATCCGATCCATTTTGCCATACGAGACCGTGATTAGCCTCGGCGTAAACATGTTGCCTGGCATTGGGTAAATGGCTGGCAATTTCCGTTATGTGCTCCTTTGGAATATCGAGATCCTTCCCGCCCGACACAATCAAGGTCGGTGTACCTGCAACACTCAAGTCCTGGTATATATCGCTGGTTCCAACGAGTGCATCCGACAGAGCAAAGGCTTTAAACGAAGAAAAATTACCAATCACATGGGTTGGCTCTCCCACTCGGTCAACGTACTTTTCCATGAGATAGGCCGTGTCAAAATATCCGCGCACATCATCCAGCACCTTGGGCTTGAGTACCTTGCCAATAATTACGCTATTAACCAGGGGCACATTGACGATTGCCGGCAGTGATATGCCAAAATAGCGGGGTGCCAGCAGGGTTAGTGATTTGACTTGCTCCGGCCTGGCAATTGCCAGTTTCGCGGCGATATTTGAACCAAAAGAATAGCCGGCCACGTGCAGGGGGGCAGCAATTTTTAGAGCATCCAGAAGATCTTCAACCTGCTTCAGGTAGAATGCCTGATTGTAGCTGGCATCCTGTGGCCTATCGGAAAAGCCACGCCCGTACATGTCGTAACGCAAGGTTCGAATACCTGCCATGTGCAGCACCGGGACAACCTCATCCCAGGTCCAGGCCGGCTCACGCCCACCGTGAATCAACAGAATTAATGGACCAGATTTCGGGCCTTCTAATTGATAGCGAGTGACGCCATCAGCCAGGGTTACGAGGGTCAAATCCTTCTCGGCGGCCCGTAGCTCTCCTATATCTATATTTTCATCGGGCTGCCCCAAAACCAGGAAAGCAACAACAATCACAATGACCAGTGACACTACAATTTTTAACAGGGCTTTCAATCCAGCACTCCTTTGGGGCGGGTTAACCAGTCCACCGGCGGTTATCGGTTTAACCCACCACTACCCGACGGCCATCACTGGTGGTAATCGTGGTTTCTGCCTGAAGAACCTGTTGTTCGGAAGCTACACTGGCGTTGCTGCTGCCCCTGGCCTTTTTTACTTTGAAAATGGGCCACCAAAGCTGCTCATACCAGGGCTCTACTCTCACCCCTTCAGGCAAACCGTAGCCCTCCTGCTTCGCATGAGGAATAGTAGCCGTACCGTGCAGAACATCGAACAAGAACAGGAATGACCCGTAATTGCCCATGGCATTGCCGTATTTGCCGACACCATGATGCACATGGTGCGTATCCGGCAGAGTAACAATACGCTCCACCACCCACATGACGGGACGGGTAATGGGATTTTTCTGCAGTGGTGCATCCCAGCGAACTGAAGTGTGCACAAACCACTCGCTTATGCCTTTCGCCGCAACTGCAATCATGGCAATTTCCATTTGTCCGCCCCAGACCATAATCGAGCCCATCCAGGCATTGGGAACAAGAAAAAACCACACCCAGTTTTCCCGGTAGCTGATAGTTACATTGACAAATTTGGGTGCGTGATGGGGTTTGTGAAAGCGCCACAGCAGGGGATATTCGTGAGCGAGGCGATGCACCCAATAGTGAACGTATTCTTCAAGTAGTACGTATCCGATAAATAGCGGCACAATTGGCCAGTCGGTCATAAAACCTGCTCCGCGGGGGAACAGGGTGAACAGCAACCAACTGATCACCGCGAGAAGAACCACCCGCACAAGCATAAAATTAACAAAACTGAGTATGCTTACACCCAGCTCCGCCATCGTCCAGAGGCCCTTCTTCTTGTACTCGCCAACGAGTAACTCCGCCACAAAAACTACAAAAAAACCGCATATGACCAAGGTCATTGCCACTGTATTATCAAATGTCATCGTCTTACACTCCCGGTTGAAACAAATTCGGTTTAATCGCCAAAATACTCATATTGAGTATCAACCCACCTCTTCTGCAGCTATATGACTGCGGTCCAGAAACTTGTCGTAATGGATATTCTTCGGCTCGATGTGGTCGCCCAGCACACCCAGGCAGGCGTCGATCATTGGCGGGGGGCCACACATATAGGCAGAGTGCCCTGGCAGGTCTTCCACGACGCTATGCAGATGGTCATGAACAAACCCTCGCAATCCGGCCCAGTCGCTATCCTCAGGTTCCTGAGACAGGATAGGGACGAAACGCAAACTGCCTTTCCAGTTATCTTGTATTGTATGCACATGCCCCCCGCAATAGATGTCGGCTTGCGTTCGCGCGCCATACACCACAGTGGCATCAACAGGGGCTTTGTCACTACATGCCTCAAGTAGAGCCTGGACCGGTGCGTAGCCGCTGCCACCGGCAATAAACAGCACCTTGGTCTCGGGTTCTGACCAGGCAAAGGAACCAAATGGGCCTTCCAGTATTATCTGCTCACCGGTTCTGTCCTGGCCAAACAACCACTCGGTAAAAGTGCCGCCTGGCACCTTCCTGATATGAAACTGCACTGTGTCGACGCCCTGTGTTGAGCCACCCTTTGCGAGTGAGTAACTCCTGGGTTGTTCACTCAGGATGGGGTGTGAGGGAACAAAAAGCAGCGAAAATTGACCAGCGTGGTAGGTCAGCGGCTGATCGAGTGTCAGCGTCAGCTCGACAATATCACTGTTCAGTGAAACAACAGAGGTGATGTGGGCTGCTATTTTTCGGGCTTCTTCAGGATCGTTGCTGTCAGCCGGTGATAAGGTCGGCACATGGAGCTCAATAGACGATTGCAAAATACTCTGACAGGCAAGTATGTCACCCTTCGCCAATTGCTCATCACTGATGTGATGAGACACATCGCGTTTCAATTTGACCTGGCCTTTTCGCAAAGTACAGCGGCAGGACCCGCATTCGCCCACATTGCACAGGGAGGGGAAGGCAATTTTATGCCTGGCGGCTGCCTTCAGGACAGTTTCGCCTTTTTTGACAGAAAATTGTATATCACTGCCTTCAACAGTTACCGTGTGTTGTGTCTTGCTGGACATATAAAGTCACCATGTAACGCATATTATTTTGTTATAGTGGCAGTCAGACCACTGCCTGCGAAAGCTCGATTCGCGCTGGGCAGTTTGTTGCTTTACCCTGCATATAGATATGCTTGTACGAGACAGATTAATTAGAGTTTGGGACAGCTACACCTGAGAAAGAATGCCTAGAAAATATACAACATCGGCCATATCCACCAAAATTCTATGGAGCCTACTGCAGGAGCGGGGAGCTTCGGATGCCGAAATATCAGAGAAAACGGGTATAGATTTCACTGATTTACAGTCCCCTGACAAACGTATTCCCCTGGATCAACATTTGCTGTTGTGGGAGCTGGCTATTAGCGCGACCGAAGATCCCGCCCTGGGGCTACACCTGCCGAGATACTATAATCAAGGGCAGTATCATTTTGTACCCAGTATTATTATTAGCAGCGCCACTCTGCTGGATGGCTTGAAACAGTGGATCCGGTATGGTTCTCTGGTTTGCGATGCCGACAAGTTTGAGCTACGTGACCACGGTGATTCCGTAACACTTTTGTATACTAACCTCAGTCCTGCCCATGAGAATCGGTGGCTACCAGAGTTGTATTTCTCTCTAATGGTAGAGCACTTTCAACAGGCTATAGGCAGCGAATGTGTCATCGAGGAAATTAGTATGGCCCATAGCGCACCTGAATATGCCGACGAATACCTTGCCATATTCAACACAAAAATACGGTTTGACCAAAGTGAGTACCGTGTACGTTGGAAAAAAGAGGCCTTGCTTGTCCCGCTGAAAAGTCACGACCCCTACTACCACTCAATCTTGAAAAAGTACGCTGATGACTCGCTGGAATCTCGCGGGCAACCTGAATTTTTCAGCGAAAAAGTCAGGTTATCAATTATAGAACAATTGCCGAGAAATCAGGCTGACATCCAAACTATTGCAGACCGCTTTCATATGGACAGACGAACCCTGCTGCGCAAACTTAAATCAGAGGGCACGACTTTCAAAGATCTATTGGAAGATACTCGCAAGAAATTGGCGCACGACTATCTTGTCGAAGCATTTTCGATAACACAGATTTCTTTTATGCTAGGATTTAGTGCCACCAGTAGCTTTCAGGTGGCATTTAAGCGCTGGTATAATCAAAGCCCCGGAGATTACCGCCGCGACCACCTGGTCTAGTCAAGTCTGAAGATAATGGCTCATCGCCAGAATATATATTCTCAGCGTGGTGGCGTAGATTTACAGCTGTATTCAGTGCACGGGGCTGGTCTTCCGCCCCTGCACCGAACGACAGGGCAGACATAACAACCAAAATAAGACTGACTAATGCCTTACTCATACCCCACTCCTATGTGACGCATGCTATCTTTAAGAATGATCAGTTGCACTATTTTGAGCTCTCATGACGTTATAACTGTATGTCCTCTTCTACATACATTCTCGCCATGGCGGCTTCACTCACGCGGCGGATTGCCAGAACAAAAGCCGCAGTTCGCATGTCAATAGAATACTGGATGCCAACCTCCTTCACTGCCGCATAACCCTTGCGCATAATATCAGTGAGCTCCTGGTTGATGCGATCCTTCTGCCAGCGGAACTGCTGCACGTTTTGAACCCACTCAAAATAACTCACTGTAACACCACCTGCATTGGCGAGAATATCAGGAACAACAAGCACTCCCCTCTTTACCAGTATTTCGTGGGCCGCCGGTGAAGTCGGTGCATTCGCGCCTTCGACAATGATATCTGCCTTCACCTCGTTGACATTATCCTGGTTAATCGCGTTCTCCAGCGCCGCCGGAATCAACACATCCACATCCCAGGTGATCACTTCCGGGCTGTCGAAAGGCTCTCCTCCGGTAAAACCTTTAACGGTATGGTGCTGCTTCACCCAGTCGTTAAGCGCAGCAATATCAAGCCCGTCATTATTGCTTACACCACCCATGTGATCGCCAATAGCTACGACTTTCGCTCCCTGCTCGGCAATAAGGCGTGCCGCATTGGCACCAACATTACCGAAGCCCTGTACAGCGACACAAGTGTCCTGCCATGATTTTCCGCGTTCTTTCAGAGCCTCATCCAGCGCGACCATCACGCCCCGCCCTGTTGCCTCATCCCGCCCTTCCGACCCAAACAGGTGCAGGGGCTTGCCGGTAACCACACCCGGTGAGAACCCCGCATATTTTGAATATTCATCCATAATCCAGCCCATTACCCTAGCATTGGTATTGACATCGGGGGCCGGTATATCCGTTGTTGGCCCGATGATCTCCTTGGTCTGCTCCACAAACTTACGCGTTACCTCATTCAGTTCCCGATCACTCATTTTTGCAGGGTCGCAATTAATACCACCCTTTGCCCCACCAAAGGGGACATCGACAACCGCTGTCTTCCAGGTCATCAGGCTGGCTAAAGCTGCGGCATGATCCTCATCCATACTGGGGTGAAAGCGCAGGCCACCTTTCATTGGGCC
>JAUVBI010000307.1 GCA_030591305.1 Pseudomonadota bacterium | reverse complement strand
GGCAGCTACCGGGACCTGGAACGCAATGAGATTGCGGGAGAATACATGCTCAATGCCCTGCGTCTGAACAATGGCTTTACTCCGGGACAGTTCATCGCCCGGACAGGCTTGCCACAGGATATTATTGAGGGGAAAGTGGAAGCCCTGGTTTCCAGAGGATTGCTGTGCCGGGAGAGGGAAACTATTCGGGCATCTACATTGGGCCGCCGTTTTCTCGACAGTGTTGTGGCAGAATTTTTCTAGGACACGCACCTATTCTTTATCAATGAAACCGCAATCTTTACACCGGTAAGTATTTTTGACCGGAAACAGAGGAAAATCCAGCCCCAGGAAAACCAGAAAAGCCCAGCGTTTGCCTACCTGGTAGGGCTCAATATTAACGCTACCACAGGCATTACACACGACTTCATCTATGCCCTGCACCTCCTCCAATTCGTCACTGTGGTCCTCGGCCAGTATTTCTACGGCTCGTGATGCAAACGCCTGTGGCACCTGCAGCCGAACCCCACCCATCGCGTTGGAATAGAGCCACTGCATATTAATGGTTTGCTCATCGGCAACAAAAGCGGGAATGCCCTCTGCATCCAGTCGCGCCCAGGCGATCTGGGCCTCCCATGGAAAAGAGTAACTGGCAATGGTTGTCAGCATCGCAATGCCTGTTCGGATTCACGTTCACGCGCGCTGAGGATGTTTATCGTCGGTACCAGACCCGTCGCCCCTTTTCACCTACAGGTGAATATTAAATCCCACACGCCGTGACCCAGCCTCTCACCTCTTTTTTCAAATTTGGTGAGTGGGCGACTACCTGGTCGCGGGGCATATTGGCCCTCACCATGGCAATTTTTATAACCTTCAGTAGCGCCGAGGACTTCCATCATTTGCCGGGCATAGTCTTCCCAATCAGTGGCCAAGTGCAAGATACCACCAGGCTTCAGCCGGGTTCTGAGTTGTTCGACAAAAGTGGTTTGTATCAAACGTCGCTTGTTATGTCGCCTCTTATGCCACGGGTCGGGAAAGAATATTTGCACCGTATCCAGACTTTCTGCAGAGATACAATCCCGCAGTACCTCCACCGCGTCATGGCGATAGATTCGAATATTGCTTACACCCTGTTCTTCCATGCCCTGTATCAGCTTTCCGACACCCGGTGTATGTACTTCAATGCCAATAAAATTGGTGTCTGGTGCCACTTTGGCCATAGCCAACAGCGACTGGCCCATACCAAAACCGATTTCGAGAACCAGCGGCCCGGGCCGACCAAAACTGTTTTCGGGGTTTAACGCGCCGTCTTTGTGCTGCAGGCCCCATTGTGTCCAGCCGGTGTCATAGGCCTGCTGCTGTCCGGCTGTCATTCTGCCGGTGCGCAGTACATAGCTGCGTATCGCTCGTTTTTTGGGCGGGTTGTTTTCTTCATTTTGATCTTGCATAAGGAACTAACCCAGGGATTTCCAGGCCGCTGCCGCCAGACAGGCCCAGCCGGCAATAAAGGCCAGGCCGCCAATGGGTGTGATGGCACCCAGCCAACGTATACCGCTGAGACTGAGAACGTAAAGGCTGCCAGAAAAAATCACCAGGCCCACTGCAAACATCCAGCCACTGCTTTTTAGCAGTGTAGAGTCGGGCTGGGAGAGAGCAAAGATACCGACCGCCAGCAGGGCCAGGCTGTGGTAAAAATGGTATTGCACGGCAGTTTCGAAAACGCCCAGGGCATAATCATCCAGTCTGGCTTTTAGAGCGTGAGCGCCGAAGGCACCAAAGATAACCGCGAGCATGCCGCTAAGTGCAGCTATGGTAATAAAGTATTTGGCCATGAGGAGTATTGTAACGCAGACCGGGTCTGGAAGAACGCGTATCTTCCTCGAATGTATACGGCCATTCCCGCCTGTGCGGGAACGACGTGGGTAGGGGAATGAAGTCGGCTAAGCTACAGCGATTGCGCCGCGCAACTTCTTCATTGCATTCTTTTCCAGCTGCCTGATACGCTCGGCAGAAACACCGTATTGGTCAGCAAGTTCGTGCAGGGTAGATTTTTTTTCTGCCAGCCAGCGCTGGGCAAGAATATCTCGGCTGCGGTCATCCAGGCCGGACAGGGCGGCGTGTAACTGGGCCTCGCTGTTTTCCTGAAGGTCACGGGACTCAACCTCTACGGCCGGGTCGGCATGACTGTCCTCCAGAAAATACTGGGGAGCCTGCCAGGCACGCTCATCGTCGTCATCCAGAGGCGAATCGAAGGCCACATCGCGGCTGCTTAAACGGCCTTCCATCTTGTGTACTTCGTGCACCGCCACACCCAGGTCATCGGCAATGGCCTGCGCTTCGTCAGGGTTCAACCATGACAGGCCTTTTTTCTTGCTGCGCAGGTTAAAAAACAACTTGCGCTGAGCCTTGGTGGTAGCCACTTTAACAATCCGCCAGTTGCGCAGAATGTACTCGTGCATCTCCGCCTTGATCCAGTGCACAGCAAAGGACACCAGGCGAACGCCTTTTTCAGGGTTGTAGCGTTTTACCGCCTTCATCAGGCCTACATTACCCTCCTGAATAAGATCGGCTTCCGCCAGGCCGTAGCCAGAGTAGCTGCGGGCAATATGAACAACAAAACGCAAATGAGACATAACCAACTCGCGGGCTGCATCCAGGTTGCTATCGTAATAGAGCTCTTTTGCCAGCTCACGCTCGCGCTCGACGCTCAAAATAGGAATGCTGCCCACAGACTGTACATAAGCTGCGAGATTAGCTCCCGGTACCATCTGGTCAACTGGCCGCAAACTATTAGTCATATTTGCCTCTCTTTCTTTTATGGGGGACGGATATTAGCACTCTTTGTATTAGAGTGCTAATCAACAAAAAGTTCCACTTAAAGT
>JAUVBI010000235.1 GCA_030591305.1 Pseudomonadota bacterium | reverse complement strand
TGGTCGGGACGGCAGGATTTGAACCTGCGACCACTACACCCCCAGTGTAGTGCGCTACCAGACTGCGCTACGCCCCGAAAAGAGTTCCGCTCCCGCCGTAGGTTGGCGTTGCGAGGGCGGCATTATACTCAATACCGCAGGGGATACAAACAGGATTTACGCGGGTTTTAGAACTTTTAGTACGTCTTGCAGTTCTTCGATGGTTTCGCGGATAACGGCCTGGATATTTACCGAGCCATTATTATCACCTTCGTCGACCATTCGCTGCCGGGCACCACCGATGGTGTAACCCTGATCGTACAGCAGGCTGCGGATCTGGCGTATGGTGAGCACGTCTTCGCGCTGGTAATAACGGCGATTACCGCGACGCTTAACAGGTTTTAACTGGGGAAACTCCTGCTCCCAGTAGCGCAGCACGTGGGGTTTAACCGCACACAGTTCGCTGACTTCACCGATGGTGAAATAGCGCTTCCCCGGAATTACGGGGAGTTCGTTGTTATGACTCGGTTCCAGCATATTCTTCCACTCTTGCCTTGAGCTTTTGTCCCGGTCTAAAGGTCACGACCCGGCGGGCGGAAATAGGAATTTCTTCACCGGTCTTGGGGTTGCGCCCAGGACGTTGGCTCTTGTCCCGCAGGTCAAAGTTTCCAAAGCCGGATAACTTCACCTGCTCATTATCCTGCAAAGAGGCACGTATTTCCTCAAAGAAGAGTTCTACTACCTCTTTAGCTTCGCGTTTGTTGAGCCCTAGCTCCTCAAACAGACGGTCGGCCATTTCGGATTTCGTCAGAGCAGTCATTTTCCCGTTTACCTAATTTCTAAGCTCGGCATTATAGTTTTTTTCCAGTGAATCAATGACTTGATCCACACACCAGTTTACATCTTCATCGCTAAGAGTGCGCGATTGATCACGGAATGTCAAACCCATGGCAAGGCTTTTTCGTTTAGGATCAATACCTTTGCCCTCATATACATCAAACAGCCTTAAGTCTGTGAGGTAACTACCTGCCACAGCACGAACATTTGCCATAAGCTCCGCTGCCGAGACGTTTTTGTCGACAATTACCGCTAAATCGCGGCGAACTTCGGGAAATTTAGACAACTCGGAGAATTCTGGTAATTTTCCACCCAACACCACTTCCAAGTCAATTTCGCAGACATACAGCGGCGCATTGAGCCCAAGATCAGCGTTCACCGAGGGATGTAGAGCACCTATGTAGCCTACTTCCCTGCCATTGAGGCTAATCGTAGCGGTCTGGCCTGCGTGCAACGCAGGGCGCTGACCCGCCTCGAATGTGAAGTTTTGTGCATCTCTGGTCAGGGCCAGAATGCCCTCCAGATCACCCTTCAGGTCAAAGAAATCTGCGGCCTCTTTTGGAGTGGCCCAGCTCTCGGTAAAGCGCTGGCCTGTTGCGACAATGGCCAGGGTTGGTGTCTGTTCCAGGCCGTCGGCTGTGGGTACAAAGCGCAAACCTGTTTCGAACAGGCGCACCCGGGGCTGCTGCCTGTTAGTGTTGCGCAGCACGGCGGTGACCAGGCCCGGAATCAGACTGGTACGCATGACGGCCATATCCGCAGAAATCGGATTACTCAGGGCCACCGGGCTCAACCCAGGGTCAAACACTTGTTGTAGCTTGGGGTCGATAAAGGAATAAGTAATTGCCTCGCGATAACCCCTGGCGCTCAGGTGGCGACGCAAATAACGGGGAGACAAATTAGTTTCTGGCTGTGCGGGGATAACCAGGTCGGCATGGATATGCGTCACAGGCAGGCGATTATAGCCATACACTCGCGCCAGTTCTTCCAGTAAATCGGCTTCAATGGCAATATCAAAGCGCCAGCTGGGCACGGCACACATCCAGCCTTCATCTGTCACTGTTACGCCCAGACCCAGGCCGGTGAGGATACGCTCAACCTCTTCCGCATCCAGAGCAAAACCCAGCATTTTTTCAATACGCGCGGCGCGCAGGTTTACATCTTGAAGCACCGGGATATCAGCCTCGGAAATAGTCTCCTGCAGCGGCCCTGCCTCGCCCCCTACAATATCCAGCAGCAGTTGACTCGCACGCTCTATGGCCTCTACCTGCAACTTGAAATCAACACCGCGCTCAAAGCGGTGGGATGAGTCCGTGTGCAAGCCGTAGGACCGGGCCTTGCCGGCCAGCAGTACGGGAGTGAAGAACGCCGCCTCCAAAAACAAGTTAGTGGTATTGGAACTCACAGCGGTAAGCTGACCACCCATGATGCCAGCCAGGGCGACCGGGCCATTGTGGTCGGCAATCAGCAGACTGCCGGGCTTTAACTCGATGGTTTGCCCGTCCAGCAGCTCCAGGGACTCCCCCGTCTCGGCTGTACGCACCACGATGCCACCACGTAGGGTGTCGTAGTCAAAAGCGTGCATGGGCTGCCCCAACTCCAGCAACACATAGTTGGTAACATCGACCACAGCATCAATCGAGCGCACACCACTGCGGCGCAGTTTTTCCCGTATCCACAAGGGGCTGGGGCGCGACACATCAACACCCTTGATAACCCGACCCACATAGCGCGGGCAGCAATCGGCAGCGACCAGTTCTACGGGGAAGTTGTCGTCAATGGTCGATGCCACTTTTTCATAGGACAGTGATGTCACCGGCATATCATTCAGCAGGCCCACTTCTCTGGCTATGCCCATAACACTCAGGCAATCTGCCCTGTTCGGTGTCAAGTCTACCTCGATAATCATGTCATCCAGCTGTAGATAATCACGTATATCAGTACCAACGGGAGCATCTGCAGCCAGTTCCATCAGGCCATCGGACTCATCCGACAGCCCCAGCTCCTGCTCCGCACACAACATGCCCTGAGATTCAATGCCACGCAACTTGGCTTTTTTAATTTCAAAATCGCCCGGTAATACCGCACCCAATTGCGCCAAGGGAGCTTTCAGACCAACTCGTGCATTGGGTGCCCCGCAGACAATCTGTACTGTCTCTGTGCCTGTATTGACGACACATACTCTTAGCTTGTCCGCATCGGGGTGTGGCTCTGCACTGATAATTTCAGCCACGATGACGCCGGTAAAAGCACCCGCCACAGGCTCAATCGACTCAACTTCCAGACCCGCCATGGTAATCTGGTGGGCCAGTGCGCCTGTTACCAGGCTGGGGCTTACCCATTCACGCAACCATTGTTCACTAATATTCATATTAAAACTGCTCCAGAAAACGGAGGTCATTATCAAAGTACAGGCGCAGGTCATTTACGCCGTAACGCAGCATGGCCAAGCGCTCTACGCCCATGCCAAAAGCAAAGCCCGAGTACTTTTCAGTATCGATATTGGAATACTCGAACACCCGCGGGTGCACCATGCCACAGCCCATAATTTCCAGCCACCCGGTATGGGAGCACACCCGGCAACCATCGCCGCCACAGTTCACACATTGAATATCCACCTCTGCCGAGGGCTCAGTGAAGGGAAAGTAGGAGGGGCGAAAACGCACCTTCAGTTCTCTTTCGAAGAAGGCCTTGAGGAAATCCTCGACCAGCCCCTTAAGATCGGCAAAGCTGGACTTCTCATCGATTAACAAACCCTCTACCTGATGAAACATGGGAGTATGAGTTAAATCAGAGTCACAGCGATACACCCGGCCGGGACATATTACCCGCAGCGGCGGCTGTTGGGTTTCCATTACCCTCACCTGCACTGGGGAGGTATGGGTACGAAGTACAGTGTTCTCGTTGATATAGAAGGTGTCGTGCATGGCCCGTGCGGGGTGATGCGCCGGGATATTGAGTGCTTCAAAATTGTGGTAGTCATCTTCAATTTCCGGGCCTTCAACAATATCGAAGCCAATGGCACTGAAGAAGTCTTCGATGCGCTCGATAGTTCGTGTCACCGGATGAATGCCACCGGTACTCTGCCCTCTTCCGGGCAGCGACACATCAAGGGTCTCAGCAGCAATTTGTGCCTCAACAGCCGCGCTTTCCAGTACAATCTTGCGCTCGCCGATCAAGCCCTGTAATTCCTGCTTGATTACATTAATTTGCGCACCCGCTTTAGGGCGCTCCTCGGCGGACAGCTTTCCCAGCCCTTTCAACAGTGCTGTTATCTGCCCCTTCTTACCAAGAAAGTCGACACGCAGTTGTTCCAGGGTCGCGTTGTCATCAGCGGCCGCTATGGCGTCTTTTGCTTCCTGAGCCAGTGCGTTCAGGTTTTCCATATACTGCTACTCTCCATGGGTTTTAAAGGGGACAGACCCCCTTTTTGTTCCCAAGCGCATAAAAATAACAAATCTGTCTAATAAAAGGGGGTCTGTCCCCTTTAAAACTAAAAAAAGGGAAAGAGCGAGGCCCTTTCCCTTTATGTCTTACATGGTGCCAGCGAACCGCAAAAGCGGTTAGGGTGGATTTTAAGCCAGTGCGGCTTTCGCTTGCTCCACGATCGCTGTAAAAGCCGGCTTGTCGTGTACCGCCAGGTCTGCCAACACTCGGCGGTCCAGAGCGATTTCGGCCTTTTTCAGACCATTGATCAAGCGGCTGTAGCTAAGCCCGTTAGCACGTGACTGGGCATTGATGCGAGTGATCCACAGGGCGCGAAACTGACGCTTGCGCTGACGGCGGTCACGGTATGCATACTGGCCAGCCTTGGTAACGGCTTGCTTGGCAACACGAAATATAC
>JAUVBI010000051.1 GCA_030591305.1 Pseudomonadota bacterium | reverse complement strand
TGGGCTGGTGCGCTGCCAGCAGGTCTGGCAGGCGGCGCAGCCCCCCGGCGGTCGTTTCACCACTGATACTGGCATTGATGAGCTTGAGTTCGGGGTGGCTGTCGGCCAGTCGTCCCGCCAATAGGGCGACCCACCCCTGTTGCACAGACATGCCATAAGCAGCACTGATACTATCACCCAGGACAAGTATACTTTGCTGGCCGGCTTGAACAGCCGCGCCGGTTAGAAGTACACATAAAATCGTCAGTTTGAGGATGGGCTTAATGATCAAGGTTGAAAATCTCCAAAAGCGGGTTCCCATGGCGGGCGGTGAACTGGAGATACTGAAAGGGATTGACCTGGAAATCAAGCGCGGTGAATCCCTGGCCATCGTCGGAGCTTCGGGTTCCGGCAAGTCTACACTGCTGGGGCTGTTGGCGGGACTGGACGAGCCCAGCGGCGGCAGGGTCCTTATCAATAGTGCCGATCTGGGCAGCATGAACGAGGACCAGCGCGCCAAATTCAGGGGGGAGCATGTTGGCTTCGTGTTCCAGTCCTTCCAGTTGCTGCCCGCCTTAACCGCACTGGAAAACGTGATGTTGCCGCTGGAACTGAAAGGTCGCGCCGATGCCAGGGCGCAGGCGAGGGAATTTCTCGACAGAGTGGGATTGGGCTCCAGGCTGCATCATTACCCACTGCAGCTGTCCGGGGGTGAACAGCAGCGAGTGGCCATTTCCCGGGCATTTTCTTCCAGGCCGGATATTCTGTTTGCCGATGAGCCCACCGGAAATCTGGATACCCGCACGGGCATGCATATTATCGATCTGCTGTTTGAACTCAATACGCAAGAGGGTACAACCCTGGTGTTGGTGACTCATGAGGAGCGCCTTGCACAGCGCTGTCACCGGCGCATTACGCTGGAAGCAGGCGCAGTTATCGATAACCCTGTCACATGAGCAGCATGTCTCTATCTGCGTCGAGAATGCTGGCCAGGGACTGGCGGGGCGGCGAACTGGGTGTACTAATCGCGGCCCTTGTACTCGCTGTTGGTGTGGTGTCCGGCATCAGTGCCTTCGCCACGCGCTTACAAAGTGCACTGGAACAGGAGAGTCACAGGTTTCTCGCGGCCGATCGCGTCGTAAGCAGTGGCCGGGAAATTTCCCGGATAAAATTTGTGCTTGCTGACGAGTTAGGGCTGCAACAGGCGCGTACGCTACAGTTTCCCACCATGCTCTATGCCGGTGAGGAGCAAATGGCTCTGGTCGCTGTGAAGGCGGTAAGTGACAACTACCCTCTGCGGGGCGAACTGACCTTCAGCAGCGAGCCCTTTGGCGAGCCCCTCGAGGCAGCTGTCGGTCCCCGCGTGGGAGAGGTGTGGCTGGACTCACGCCTGTACGCATTGCTGAAGGTAAAAGTTGGGGACAGCGTACAGCTTGGTGATGCTCAATTTACGATAGCGGCAGCAGCTCGCACTGAGCCCGACCAGGGTGCCTCTTTTTACGGCTATGGTCCCAGGGTGCTGATGAACATCGAGGACATACCGGCTACGGGTGTTGTACAGCCGGGCAGTCGGGTGGAGTACCGTTACTTATTTGCGGGTGCGGAGTCGCAGCTCGACCGCTTTGTCGAGCGGCTCAAACCCAGCCTAAAACCGGGGCAGACCCTGATTGACGTGAACGACGGCCAGCCCGGGATCGGCAATGCATTGGGCCGGGCGGAGCGCTTTTTATTACTGGCTGGCAGTCTGGGTGTGGTGCTGGCGGCTATAGCTATCGCGCTTGCGGCGCGCAGGTTCAGCGAGCGGCACTATGATTATGTCGCTATTATGAAGAGCCTGGGCGCCACATCCGGTGTTATTGCCCGCCTCTACGGCAGTAATCTGCTGTTGCTGGGGCTACTGGCAACAGTGGGGGGCTGCGCCCTTGGCTGGGCTATGCAAGCGCTGTTTTTCCAATTGTTTGCCGAACAACTGCCTGTTATGCCGGGCCCCAGTGGCGTTCGACCCTATGCTATTGGTGCCGCCACGGCCCTGACCTGCTTGCTGTGTTTCGCGTGGCCGCCACTACGGCGCCTGGGGAATGCCAGTCCACTGCGTGTACTGCGCCGGGATATGCCTCTGGAGACTCGCCGCAGCCTGAGTGATTATGCGATTGGCCTGGTCGCTATCAGCGCACTGATGTGGTGGTATTCGCAGGACTGGAAGTTGACCCTGGCAGTGCTTGCCGGGTTGACACTTACTGTCGTTATGGGGCTGGGGCTGGCACTGACATTGCTGCGCGGGGGTCGGCTGGTGGGTATGAGTGCCGGCAGTATCTGGCGCCTGGCCCTTGCCGGATTGCAGCGTAGGGGAACAAGTAATGCGCTACAGCTTGTAATGTTTGCCATGGCCATCATGCTGGTCATGGTTTTGATCCTGGTGCGAACGTCCTTGATTGACGAGTGGGAAAGTCAGTTGCCCGAAAATGCACCGGATCACTTTATGGTCAATATAGCCCCGGAGGAAGTGCAGGGTATCGACCAGATGTTGCGGCGGGAACATATTCGCAGCGAAGCTCTGTACCCGATGATTCGCGGGCGGGTTATGTCGGTAAATGGTGTCGCACTGCCCGAAAGAGAGGAGCAGCATGAGGGCCCCCGGCAGCGAGAAACCAACTTTACCTGGTCCGATTCCCTGCCCTCCGACAATAAGCTGGTCGCCGGGCAGTGGTGGCAGGCAGGCTCCAGCAAGTCCCTGGTTTCGATAGAGCAGGGCTTCGCCCAGCGCATGGAGTTGAAAGTAGGAGACAGCGTCGGCTTTTTAGTGGGGTCAGAGGCTTTTGTTGCGAAAGTAGCGAACATCAGGGAGTTAGACTGGCAATCGATGAAACCGAATTTCTTTCTGGTATTCCCGCCCGATCTGCTGGCGTCCTTCCCCGCAACCTTTATGACCAGCTTTCACCTGGGGGAGGCGGACAAATCTTTCCTCAACCGGTTTATCCGCGCTTACCCGACAGTCACGGTTATCGAGATGGATGTGGTTATCGACCAGATCCGTTCCATCATCAGCCAGGTATCTGCGGCCATCGAACTGGTCCTGGGCGTTATCCTGGCGGCCGGCGGTCTGGTCCTGATAGCGGGTGTACAGGCCAGCGTTGATGATCGAATGCACGAGAGTGCAATTCTTCGAGCACTTGGCGCGAGCCGGGGCCTGATACTGGGTGGGCTCACCATTGAGTTTGCCACCATGGGATTATTTGCCGGATTGCTGGCGACATTTGCGGCAGAACTGTCAGTCTATATCTTACAAACACAGGTGTTGGAGCTGGGGTATTCTGTTTCCCCGCGGCTGTGGCCAATCGGCATTCTTTCAGGTATGTTTCTTATCGGTGGTCTGGGTGTTTTCAGCTGCCGAAAAGTAGTTTCCAGCCCGCCTGTCGCCCTGCTGAGGGACTTGTGAGGAGTACCCGAAATATGGAAAGCAAAACGTTTAGAGCGAAGATTGTTGCAGTGATATTTTTTCTGGGCCTGGGCAGTGCGCTTGCCAATGCGAGCGAACAATCGCTACAGCAAACAATTTACTATGGTGGCAACATTATCACCATGGAGGGGGAAGATATCGCCTATGTCGAAGCGGTAGTCGAACGTGATGGGAAAATAATTTATGCGGGAAACAAGTCTGGCGCAGTCACGAACTTTGCCGGAAAAACCCGTGAGGTGGACTTAAAGGGCAAGACTATGATGCCGGGTTTTATTGAGCCGCACCTGCATCCCTCTATCGCGGCAATTCTCCTGTCTGGTGACATAGTGGCGCCCCACGACTGGCACGTACCCGAGGGCTTGAAGAAGGGAGTCGAAGGCCATGATGCCTATATCGCGCGTTTGAAGGAGTCCATTGCCAAAAAAGGCAGTAAAGATGATGTTTTATTTATCTGGGGCTACCACCAGCTGTGGCACGGTGACCTCAGTCGGAAAATACTCAATGAAATTTCCCCGGACATCCCGGTTGCCATAATTCATCGCTCATTCCATGAAATTTTTGTCAATGATAAAGCCATTGCCATGTTTGGTATTAAAGAAGAGGAGTTCAAAGGGAATCCACAAATAGATTGGGATAGAGGGCACTTCTATGAAGGTGGTTGGTTGGCCCTGGTGCCGAAAATTGCCCCGCGTATGATAAACCCTGAGCGCTATAAAAGAGGTCTTGTCGATATGACCAAAATTATACGAAAAAATGGCATCACTACTATTGCAGAGCAGGGTTTTCCAACGTCGAACTTTGACATGGAATACCAGCTGTTAAAATCTGAGATGGACAAAAACCCTCCCTATGAGGTGTATAACGTTCTAAATGGTACGCAGCTGCATGGTATGCGGGGAAGCAACGAAAAAGCCTGGGAGTTTATGGAGGCGGCTCCAGAAAAATACAATACAGACAATATTCTTATGTTGTCCAAACAGGTCAAGTTGTATGCGGACGGTGCGATTTATTCCTTGGCCATGAAAATGAAAGAGGGGTACAGCGATGGCTTCGAGGGTCAGTGGATGACACCCCCGACCTTATTTGAAAAACAGATGAACTTCTATTGGGATAAGGGTTACAAGATAAACATACACGCAAACGGTGATCTCGGAATTCAGCTTTGCCTGGACATCACAAAGAAGATGATGAAGCGCAATCCGAGAAAAAGCCACAGATTGACCCTGCATCACGTGGGATATTTTACCGATGACCAGGCAGAGCAAATGCAAGTGCTAGGTATCGAGGTGTCAGCTAACCCGTATTATTTGTGGGCATTAGCCGACAAGTATTCCGAATATGGTTTAGGGCCGGAGCGGGCGCGAAACCTGGTTGACATGAAGTCGCTGAAAGATCGAGATATCCCGTTTTCGTTTCATTCTGATTTTGGCATGGCGCCGCTGGAGCCATTGACCCTGGCGTGGACAGCGATAAACCGCATGACAGCAGAGCAGACCCTGGTGTCTCAAAACCAGCGGATTGATGTGTTTACGGCAATGCAGGCTATTACTATTAACGCGGCAAGGACATTGGACCTGGAAAATACTATTGGCTCTATCACGGTGGGGAAGGCGGCTAACTTTACGCTCCTTGAAGAAAACCCATTCAAAGTTGACCATATGCATATCAAGGATATATCCGTCGCAGGCGTTGTCTACAGGGGCAGGCTAGATCTGAATTAGCATGAAACTTGCCTTTAGCTAATCCCGGCAATAAACGTGTGCACACCCAGGTCAACCTGTCGCTTCAGGTCGATATGGCGCTCAAACAAATCCGGGGTATCAACCAGAAGGGTGGCCAGGCCGTGAATACCTGCCCAGGCGGCGTTCGCGAGGTAGGTGATGTCCTGATCTTTAAAAACGCCCAGTTGGATGCCCTTGTGCAGGATTCTTTGCACCAGGGCAAGAGTCTCGCGACTGGCATCGCGTAACTCCGGATATTTCTCCGCTGGCTGCAGCGTGGGGCCAAACATCAGCTTGAACAGTTCGGGGTTGGCCGCTGCGTAATCCACGTAACTGCGGGCGAAGGCAAAAAGTTGTTCCTGCGGGCTGTCCGGGGCTGCTTTTTCTGCATCCTGCAGGGCGCCGAGCAGGGATTGATAGCCCCGGGTGGCCAGGGCGGCCAGAAGCTCGTCTTTGTCTGTAAAATGGCGATAGGGCGCAGTTTGGGAGACGCCAACTGTTCTGGCTAATGCACGTAAACTGAGGGCCTCTGTGCCGGATGCACGAAGTTGCTCGACGGCGGTGTCGAGCAACTCGGCGCGCAAGTTACCGTGGTGGTAACTTTTCAGGGGAGGCTGTTCAGACATTCAACAGCGTTCAGGGGAGTAAGTGCTGTACAGCATCCCGCTCTTCGGTGAGTTCCTGTTGCGTAGCATCCATTCGAGCCTGGCTGAAGTCTCCAACCTCCAGGCCCTGCACGATACTCCACTGGCCGTTGCTGCAGCGGCAGGGGAAGGAGTAGATCAGGCCCTCTGTCACGCCGTAGGAACCATCGGAATAGACACCCATGGAGACCCAGTCGTCGCCCTGGGTGCCCAGTGCCCAGTTGCGCATGTGGCCGATAGCTGCGTTTGCAGCAGAGGCCGCTGAGGAAGCGCCCCTGGCTTTGATAATGGCTGCGCCGCGTTGCTGTACGGTGGGGATGAATTCGTTTTCGTACCAGTCTTGCTCTACCAGGGAGATAGCGGCTTCGCCGTTGACTTTGGTGTTGAATAAGTCGGGATACTGGGTGGCCGAGTGGTTGCCCCATACCGTCATGTTACTTACAGCATTGACACTTGTGCCTGTTTTCTGGGCAATCTGCGTTTTTGCACGGTTGTGGTCCAGGCGCATCATGGCGGTAAAGTTGCGGGGGTCGATATCCGGCGCGTTGCGCTGGGTGATCAGGGCATTGGTATTGGCGGGGTTGCCCACGACCAGAACTTTGATGTCTTTGCTGGCGTGCTCATTGATGGCCTTGCCCTGTACAGAGAAGATGGCGGCGTTGGCTTCCAGTAAGTCTTTGCGCTCCATGCCGGGGCCGCGGGGGCGTGCGCCTACCAGCAGAGCATAGTCTGCGTCTTTAAAGCCCACATCGGGGTCATCTGTACACACAATTCCTTCAAGCAGCGGGAAGGCACAGTCTTCCAGTTCCATTTTTACGCCATCGAGTGCGTCCATGGCGGGGGCGATGTCCAGCATTTGTAAAATAACGGGCTGGTCTTCACCCAACATGGCGCCGGAGGCAATGCGAAAGAGAAGTGCGTAGCCAATCTGGCCTGCGGCACCGGTAACAGTTACTCGAACAGCTTGTGTCATTGTGGATTGTTCCTGCGATAGATGGGTGTTATGGGCGCATATTGTCGTGGGATTCCGACAAAAAAACAAGTAAAATACGCGCCGAATCAGAGTCTGACAGTGGAAGCGTGGTGCGAGAGTTAGCGGGTAGGGAAAAGACAGAGTTTAACAAGTTGCAGAAGCGGCTGCGTCGAAACATGGGTAATGCCATCGCCGATTATAACATGATCGAAGAGGGTGACCGGGTTATGGTGTGCTTGTCCGGTGGTAAGGATTCTTACGCCATGCTGGATATTCTGATGAATTTACAGCGCAGCGCGCCGCTGAGTTTTGAGCTGGTGGCCGTCAATATGGACCAGAAGCAACCCGGTTTTCCTGAAGAAATCTTGCCCAACTACCTATCGGCCCTGAATATTCCCTACTATATATTGGAAAAAGATACCTACAGTATCGTGCGTGAGGTCATTCCCGAGGGTAAAACCACCTGCGGGCTGTGCTCGCGTTTGCGCCGGGGCAGCCTATATGGTTTCGCCCGGGATATCGGGGCGAGTAAAATTGCCCTGGGCCACCACCGCGATGACCTGGTCGAAACCTTGTTCCTGAATATGTTCTTTAATGGCAGCCTCAAGTCTATGCCGCCCAAGCTGCTCAGCGATGATAAAACAAATGTGGTGATACGCCCGTTGGCCTACGCCAAGGAAAAAGACCTGCAGGCCTATGCCGATTACAAGGAGTTCCCCATCATTCCCTGTAACCTGTGCGGTTCGCAGGAGAAGCTGCAGCGGGTACAGGTCAAACAAATGCTGGCACAGTGGGAGAGGGAGTACCCGGGTCGGACCGAGAGTATTTTTCGCGCCATCAGAAATGTCGCACCCTCACAGCTTGGCGATCGAGCATTGTTTGATTTCGAATCGCTCAAGATAGAGGTAGATACCGACTTGCATGCCCTGGGAATTTATACACCCACCATCAATGCGGTCAATCTCTAGTGTCGACAAGCACGCCCTTATTGGCGGCCGATAAGCTGACCCTGAGCAGGGGCGGGCGACAGCTATTTACCGGTCTCTCATTTGATGTCTTCGCCGGGGATCTGATTCAGATAGAGGGTTGTAACGGCGCAGGCAAGACCAGCCTTATCCGTATTCTGGCCGGGCTTTCGCGTTATGGATTTGACGGTAGCGTCTCTCGCAATGAGGCTATTTTGTATCTGGGGCACCACAGTGCGGTAAAAGATATGCTCAGCCCCCGGGAAAATCTTGCCTGGAGTGTATCGGGAAGAGGGCAGTACGCTGTAGCCGAGATAGACCAGGCTCTGGATAGGGTCGGCCTCTATGGCTATGAGGATACGCCCAGTCACGCACTCTCGGCCGGGCAGCACCGGCGGGTCAATCTGGCGCGCCTCTATTTATCCGATTGTCCCCTGTGGTTACTTGACGAGCCCTTTACCGCTATCGATAAAGCGGGCGTGAAGAGCCTGGAAGAGCTTTTTGTGGTCCATGTAAAGCGGGGGGGGGCGATTATGCTGACCTCCCACCAGGCGCTGGCGCTGGATTATCCTGTACACAGCCTGGTTCTGGTGGCAGAGGGTGGTACAACATGAGTATGTCGGCATCGCAGCTGAGCACCGCTCAATTTTGCCTTCGCCTGTTGCGACGACAGTTGGTCTTGGCCGTGCGCCGCCCTGTTGAAATCGGCAATCCCATACTGTTTTTTACCATGGTTGTAGCCCTGTTCCCCCTGGGTCTGGGTCCTGCGCCGGGCCAGTTGGCTGATTTTGCCCCCGGCGTGCTGTGGATAATAGCCCTATTGTCCAATTTACTGACCTCGGATGCGGTATTCCGGGGTGATTTTGAAGACGGCAGTCTGGAGCAGTTATTGGTCGCACCACAGCCTCTGTATTTATCGGTGTTGGCTTATATAGGAGCCCACTGGCTCATTACCGGCTTGTTGCTGGCCCTGGTGTCGCCCCTGTTTGCCGTGATGCTGAACCTGCCGGGGCAGGCCGTTATTGTGCTGGTCTGTAGTTTGCTACTGGGGACGGGTATTTTGAGTCTGCTGGGCTGTATAGGCGCGGCCCTCACGGTGGGCTTAAAGCGCGGCGGCATGTTAATTTCCCTGTTGATTTTGCCTCTGTATATGCCGGTATTGATATTTGGCAGCGCGGCAGTGAAGGCAGCTGTGTTGGGTAACCCTGCGGGTCCTCACCTGGCCATTCTGGGCGGTATGCTCTGTCTCGCGGTTGCGCTGGCGCCCTTTGCAGTGGCTGCGGGGCTGAGAATCAGTATCGACGCCTGACGGTTTCACACTTAATTTAATAAAATGCCCCACATTGCTCGAGATCAATGTGGGAACATGAGGTTCTACCTGTATAATCGCGATGTCTATGTGGACCTTCTTTCATAAACTTGGCTCTCCTCCCTGGCTCTATAAGATTTCGGGGAGCATCCTGCGTTGGCTGTTGCCTATTACCCTGGTCGCTTTGACCGTGGGGTTGGTCTGGGGCCTGTTATTTACTGCCCCCGATTTCAGGCAGGGCAATAGCTACCGGATTATCTATATTCATGTACCCGCCGCGATCGTTGCTCTGGCAGGCTATTATATAATGGCCATTGCCGGCGCTGTCAGCCTGATCTGGAAAATGAAAATGGCCGACGTTGCCATGAAGGCCTGCGCGCCCATCGGTGCCGCTTTTACCTTTGTTGCATTAGTCACCGGGGCCATCTGGGGCAAGCCCACCTGGGGTACATGGTGGGTCTGGGATGCACGCATTACGTCCATGCTGGTGCTGTTGTTTTTGTACCTGGGTGTTGTTGCCTTGTATGAGGCCTTTGACAATAAGGAAGCTGCCAGTAAGGCCTGTGCCGTACTCAGTCTGGTGGGTATGGTGAACATCCCCATTATTTATAAGTCGGTGGACTGGTGGTACAGCCTGCACCAGCCCGCTTCTATCAAATTGACCGGTGGCTCTACCATTGACAGCAGTATGCTCTACCCCTTGTTCTGGATGATAGCCTCTTTTTATGCGGTATTTGCCTGCTGCATGATGCTGAATATGCGTGTTGAAATTCTGCACAGAGAGGCCAGGACGGGCTGGGTAAAAAAACTGGCTCTGGGTGAAGCAGGTAAAGGACGGGAGAGATAATGTATTTTGAATCGATCAACGCTGCCCTGCAAATGGACGGTCACGGTGGCTATGTCTGGTCGGCCTATGCCATTACACTGGCGGTGGTTGGCATCGTGCTTTTTCTTCCCCTGCGTCGGGAAAAAGTGTTTATCAAGCAAATGCAGGGCACATTGAGACGTCAGCAGAGAGACAAAAGTAATGCATCCGGTACGTAAACAGCGATTGATGATTGTTTTATTTGTTGTGTTGCTTTCCAGCGCAGCAATCGGGCTCATGGTTTATGGCCTGAGCGGTAATATCAACCTGTTTTTCCCGCCGGTGGAAATCGCTGAGGGTAAGGCGCCTGTTGGGCAGTCGATTCGGGTTGGTGGCATGGTGGTTGAGGGCAGTATCAAGCGCAGTACTGACAGTTTGAAGATAGCGTTTGAGCTAACCGATTATCAGGCCACGGTGGCGGTTGTATATGAGGGCATTCTTCCCGACCTGTTTGATGAAGGGCAGGGCGCCGTCGCCGCCGGCAAGCTGAATGAGGAGGGCGTGTTGATGGCCACCGAGGTGCTGGCCAAGCACGATGAAAATTATATGCCGCCGGAGGTAGCCGAGGCGCTTGAGGCCTCCGCAGCGATGGGCAAGGGGCCCGGCCAGTGATTCCGGAGCTCGGGCAGTTTTCACTGATTATTGCGCTGTGCCTGGCGGTACTGCTCGCTGTGGTGCCACTGTGGGGTAGCTGGCGGGGCAATGTGCCGGCCATGGCACTGGCGTCCAGTTTGTCCATTGGCCTGTTTGTGTTTGTCTCTATTGCTTTTGCCTGTCTGGCGACCTCTTTTTTGCAGGATGATTTTTCTGTCAAGGTGGTGGCGAACAACAGCAATTCCCTGCTGCCTTCTGTCTATAAATTTTCTGCCGTGTGGGGTAACCACGAGGGCTCTCTGGTGCTGTGGGTATTCATTCTCAGCGGCTGGATTGCCGCCGTTGCCCTGCTCAGCCCGGAACTGCCGCTGCAAATGCGTGCCAGGGTGCTGGCGGTGATGGGCGCTGTGGCTATTGGTTTTATCAGTTTTTCGTTGTTCACCTCCAACCCCTTTGAGCGCTTGTTACCCGGCATTCCTATGGACGGCCAGGACCTCAATCCCCTGTTACAGGATTTCGGACTCATCATTCATCCGCCGTTGCTTTATATGGGTTATGTTGGCTTTTCGGTGGCTTTCGCGTTTGCCATTGCCGCCCTTATGGGGGGGCAGTTGGACGCCGCCTGGGCGCGCTGGTCACGCCCCTGGACCAATGTTGCCTGGGCCTTTCTCGGCTTGGGGATCATGCTGGGGAGTTGGTGGGCCTATTACGAACTGGGCTGGGGCGGCTGGTGGTTTTGGGACCCGGTAGAAAACGCCTCTTTTATGCCCTGGTTGGTGGGTACAGCGCTGCTACACTCGCTGGCCGCGACAGAAAAAAGGGGCGTTTTTAAAAGTTGGACAGTACTGCTGGCGATATTCGCATTTTCCCTCAGCCTGCTGGGCACTTTTCTGGTTCGCTCTGGTGTTTTGACCTCGGTTCATGCCTTTGCCACCGATCCGGCACGGGGTTTGTTTATTCTGGTCTTCCTCGCCATTGTCGTGGGCGGCTCCTTGACGCTGTATGCGTTTCGCGCGCCTGCGGTCAGTTCTCGCGTGAGCTTCGCCTGGCTGTCGCGCGAGTCGCTGCTGCTGGTTAACAATGTCGTATTTCTTGTCGCGGCATTGACGGTGTTGTTTGGCACACTGTTTCCGCTGCTGATGGACGCCCTGAATATGGGCAAATATTCTGTGGGCCCCCCTTACTTTAATGCCGTATTTGTACCCCTTATGGCTACACTGGTGCCCTTTATGGGTGTGGGTGCTATCTCGCGCTGGAAAAAGGACACGGCCAGTCGCTGGCAGGCAGAACTGCTATTGCCCACGATAATAGCGTTGCTGTGTGGTTTGTCCCTACCCTGGCTACTGGATGCCGACTATAACATTTGGGTTGCCCTCGCCGTGGTTCTGGGTACCTGGCTTTTTGTGGGGCTTTGCAAAGACCTGTGGTTTCGTATTCGCGGAGCTGCCAGCCTCGTCGTGGGCCTCAGGCGTTTAACACCCAGCTACTGGGGGATGTTTATCGCCCATATGGGTTTTGCGGTGTCGATGCTGGGTGTGGTTGTCGCGAGCCAGTACAGCATCGAGCACGACTTGAAGATGAGCCCCGGGGGCACCGAGATTCTGGCGGGGTATGAGTTTCAATTTGTAGAGCGGCGGGCAATACGTGGCCCTAACTTCGTCGCGGATGAAGGCATTATACAGGTGCGTAAAGACGGCCAGCTCATTGCGACCCTGAAGCCACAAAAACGACGCTATCTGGCATCGGGAACCGTAATGACTGAGGCGGCGATAGACCCCGGTTTATTCCGTGATCTGTATGTCGCCATGGGAGAGGCGGTGGGTAATGAAGGCGCCTGGGCAATCCGCTTACACTATAAACCCATGGTGCGATGGATATGGCTAGGTGCCATCTTTATGGCGCTGGGGGGTTTTATTACCGTTGCCGATAAACGTTACCGCAAGCAAGTAAGGCGCGCTGTGTCGACTACGGAGATGGTATCAGGCGCGGCAGTTGAGGCTGGCCGTGCCTAGGTTAAAACTGTTTCTGCCCCTGTTTCTCTTTGTCGTTCTAATGGGCTTTCTGCTGCGGGGTTTGCAGCTGGATCCCCGGGAAATGCCCTCTGCGCTAATTGACAGATCACTGCCGGAGTTTCAGTTGTCCCGTCTGGGCGATGACAGTCTGGTGCAGCGCTCCGACGTAATTGGCGAGGTATCTTTTTTCAATGTGTGGGCCACCTGGTGTATCTCCTGTCGCGTGGAGCACCCCTATCTTCAGATGCTGGCAGACCAGGGCGTTCCCATCTACGGCGTTAATTACAAGGATGATACTGCCGCTGCATTGGAGTGGCTGGACATCCTGGGTGACCCCTATCGATTGAACATAGAGGACGTAGAGGGTTCCCTGGGTTTGGATCTGGGTGTCTATGGGGCACCGGAAACCTATCTGGTGGATGCCAGGGGTGTTATTCGATATCGCCATGTCGGCATTATTAATGAGCGAGTCTGGCAGGGTATTTTGCAGCCTTTGTATCAGGAGTTGCTAAAAGAGAGTGGGGCTCCTTGATCAATATGACCTTGTTAATCCGCTGTGTGTTGTGGACGTTTTTGACCTTTTCTTTTGCCGGTGTTTCGCATGCGGTTATAGAAACCTACGAATTCAGCAGCAGCGCTCTGGAGCAGCGCTATAAGACGCTGAGTGCCGAGTTGCGTTGCCCCAAGTGCCAGAACCAGAATATTGCCGACTCCAACTCACCCATCGCACAGGATCTCAGAAAGCTGTTATATAAACAGCTGGAGGCCGGTGCCAGCGACGAGGAGATCCTGCAATATATGGTGTCCCGCTATGGTGAATTCGTGCGCTACAAGCCCCGTTTTAGTGGCGTGACCCTGATGTTGTGGCTGATGCCGGTGGTTCTTTTGTTGGGGGCGCTTATTGTCGTAATCAGCGTGGTGCGCAACTCCCGGAAAGAGGTTGCAGACAATGCGCTAAGCGTGCAGGAGCAACAGCAATTGGATGACCTGCTGTCCCGGGAGAATGAACCGTGATCACTTTTATCCTGGCCTGTGCCGGACTGGTGTTACTCAGTGGCTTGTTTTATTTGTTGCCGAGCAAGGTGGGAGCACTCGAAACAGGAGAGCGCAAGGAACTGAATCTGCAGTGGTATCGACTGCGGCAAGCAGAGCTGGCGCGGGAGGGCAATGTCGATCTTGTCGAGGACATTAAGCTACGCCTGCTGGAGGATTTACCCGGCGCGACAACCGCCGAGGCTCCATTGAATGAGGGCCAGAAAACCTTTCCCCGCTGGATTCTCTTCCCCGTGGTGGCCATTGCCTCCAGTTCGCTGTATTACCTTCTGGGCTCAGCCCCAGACGTGCAGATAACAGCACAACTCAAGACTATCGATGAGCAGACCACACCGGAGCAAATGCAAGAGATTATACAGGCTATCGAGGTGCGCTCGCAGCAGCGCCCGGACAACCTCCATTACCGCGCCCTATTGGGTCGTTTTTATATGGAGCGGCAGGATTATCGCCGGGCCGCTGATACATACTCCGCCCTGGCACTGGATGCCCCGGGCGACGATCAGACCCTGGCCTACGCGGCCCAGGCTGAGTACCTGGCCAGCAATCGGGAGTTGGGAGAAGAAGCGCAGATGCTGGCAGAGCAGTCCCTGGCGATTAATCCTCGCCAGCGTACCGCATTGGGGCTACTGGGTATGGCGTCCTTCGAGCAGGGCCAGTACCGCGCGGCCATTGAATACTGGGAGCGGCTTATTGCCATGGAGCCCGAGGGCTCCGAAGCAGCACAAATGATCGCCGGAATTGTCCAGCTGGCCCGGAAGAAACTGGGGGAGGGTGGTGCACAAGCCGTAGCGCAGGAACAGCAGGTTTCCGTCACAGCGGGAGTAAGTGTCAGAGTGAGCCTGCCAGCCAATGCGAACGTTAATGCCGACAGTGCTGTCTTTATTCTTGCCAGAGCCGCAAATTCCGACAGCCGTATGCCCATTGCCGTGCAGCGATTACAGGCATCGGACCTTCCCATTACCCTGCGTCTGGATGACAGTAGCTCGATGGCGGGGCAGAAGCTGTCCGAGACCGAGTCTATTGTCGTTGTTGTGCAGGTATCGCCCAGTGGCCAACCTGGGGCGGCGAACGCTACCTGGGTGGGTAATGCCGGTCCGTTGGCGCCATCGCTGGACATTGAGCCTATTGAGATTGTGCTTAGTGCTGTGAATTGAGTTGTTTTGGTGGGATTCGCGAGCAGAGGCCTTGAAGTCTTTTCAGGACACGCTAAAAGACGCATCCATGCGGGGCTCGGCTTCGGCCATCCTTGGCCTCAGACGGTCCTGAAAAGACTTCAAGCCCTCTGCTCGCTTGGATTCGTCAGCGAAATAAGCCTCATTTACACTCCAATGAGGTGATCGAGGACATAATCCAAACTACCTGTCGATTTGTACTTGGATGTACCCGTTCAGCAGTAGATTGAACCAGTACGGGGTCTGTTGGACCGTCTGAGGCCACGGATGGCCGAAGCCGAGCCCACACGGATGTGCTTGTAGCGTGTCCAACAGACCCCGTACTGGTTCTAGCTACGGGTTAGTACAACCCAAACTCAAACTTACAGAAATTTCGCATTTCTCAGCGAATATCCACCACAGCGATAGTGTTGTTCGATTAAACGCTATACACTATATCTTGTGTTCCGTTTTTCGGTGAGCGACTAGTACACAAGCGATAATAATCGGAATAAAATGACATTTTGGGGTGTTGGTTCTAAGTATGGTTTGTTCTCAGCAGTATATTGTATTCTAATGGTTGTAT
>JAUVBI010000298.1 GCA_030591305.1 Pseudomonadota bacterium | reverse complement strand
TCCCCACTGACCTCAGGCTCAACCTGCCGCCGCTGTTTTGCGGGTACTTCAAAGTAGTGCAAGCTGGTCCAGGCGCCCTCCTCCAACTTACTGAAAACCAGCCCCCGCCAATACATGTCGGCGGTATAGGGAATGTCTCCCGCAAACTGTACCCTGAATGCTACCTCCGTCGACTGGCTCAAATTTGAAATATCCCCGGGACGCATAAAATCGCTGACACCGGTCTTGGCCGCATGACTTTTTAAGGGCACTGTCCATAAAGGGCCAATGCGCGGAAACAGAAAAAACAAAACAATCATCAGAGGAAACGCCTGAAGCAGCATCACAGAAGCCTGGCGAATAGTTCGGGGATTAAATTTATGTTGGTCCGGTTGGTGCAGAGCCAACAGGGCGGTGGTAATAAGCGTGACAGTAAACATGGAGTACAGGACAATCAATATATCCTGGCTGAACAGAAATTCAGTCACACAGACAAAGTAGCCCAGAAACAGCAGTACATAGGCATCCTTGCGCTCGGCCAACTCAATCAACTTCAGCGCAAAGGCGGTCAGCAACAGCGCCACCGTGGGCTCCAACCCCAGAAACGTACCAAAACTGAGATAGAGCCCAATAAAACTGCTGAGTATAAGGAAAACCTTCACCCAGCGCCCCGGGAAGGACCAGCGGCCGCGATAAACCATGATGCGCCATACCGCCGCAAAGACGTAGACGGCTAACACCCACACTGGAATACGACCTAAATGCGGCGCCACCAGTGCGAACAGGCTAATAATGCTCCAGACCAGCGCGTTGCGGGGTATTTGCTGCTGCGCCTTCACTGCTCGCGCCCACTGAGACCGTATAGCGCCAGGGCTGTTAAAATTTTCTCTCTATGCTTGCCCCCCACATCGGGGGCAATCACAACACCGGGTAAGCGCAATCCATATTCGATATTGCGCGATTCGTATTGCAGAGCCCAGTAGCATAAATGTGACAGGCGCAGTTCCATATCCTGGCCCGGTAATGCCTCCCAATCCAGCCAGACACTGGCGTCGGCATAGGCGCCAAACTGCTTACTCTGCAGGTTTTGTCCCTTGGCCAGACCTTTCCAGTGCACCTGCTTGAGGGAGTCGCCGGCCCGATAATCCCGGAAACCATAGAAATCATCGTTACCGACAATGGCTATGGCACTGCCGTCGGGTTCATCCGTTGCCAGCCCGGGCAGCGGGCCGCAGGGAACCGGGCTGGGATACACCAGGGCGTGCAGGTCGAGGTCGATCCAGGTCCAACAGCGCAACAGGCCCAGGGGGTAGCTTGACTCAATCAACAGGCGACCAGGGTTATACCAACCGCGTTTCCCCACAGGCGTATGCAGGGATAACCGCTCGCTGTTGTCCTCCACCAGATTGACGATCACCTCGGAACTGTCCGGCCACGCGATAGACAGGGAAAAATGCTCCCGCGGTTTGGTTTTCTCTATGAGGATTTCAAATTCCGATTGATGGCCGGGAAATGTGGCCTGGGCGTGTACTGCATGTATGGCCAAGCCCGACAAATTGGCGAAGGTGTGCAGCACCGCAATGATAAACAAGGTGGCCAGTAAAAAGGTGAGGGCAAAACTCATATTATTCTGATAATTGATCGCCGCGATCAACATCACCAGCAGGCAGAGCCCAAAGAAGAAGCCTACGCGCGAGGGGAAAATAAAAAGCCGTTTTTGATCCAGGGTTACAGAGCGTGCGGGAGGAATACGCCTTGAAACCCAGGCTTGAAAGCGCTTGCGCAGGCGGGCTTTAATACCAGGCACAGTCAGGGCCGGACAACATCCACATTACTCTGCAGCTGCACCACAAGGGCGAGGCTGTCCCCGGTGTAGTCTCCGCTGGGAATCAGGCGATGGGCGGTAACCGCGGGAAGCACCATTTGAATATCCTCGGGCACAAGATGTCCCCGGCTGTTCATCACCGCCCAGGTTTTGGCGCTATCCAATACAGCCAGTGCGCCCCTGGGAGACAAGCCTACCGCAAATTCAGGTGCCTGCCTGGTGTAGGCTACCAGCCGTTGCAGGTAGTCCAGTATATTGCCCGATGCATGCACCTGGGTAACGGCCTGGCGGATGGCTTTCAACTGCTCGGTATCAATACGCTGCTTAAGATTATCGCGCGCCTCATCCAGGCTGTGCTGTCGCTCAAACATTTCCCGTTCCGCACGGGGGTGGGGGTAGCCCAACTCCAGCCGCATAAGAAAGCGATCCAGCTGTGATTCCGGCAGTGGATAAGTGCCTGATTGATCGATGGGGTTTTGCGTTGCGATAACAAAAAATGGGTCGGGCAGCGCCCGGGTCTCCCCCTCCACGGTTACCTGCCCCTCGGCCATGGCCTCCAGCAGCGCACTCTGGGTGCGCGGCGTGGTGCGGTTTATTTCATCGGCCAGTAGCAACTGGGTGAAGATGGGGCCAGGATGAAAACTAAAACTTGAATCGCTGCGATCAAAAACAGACACACCCAGAATATCAGCGGGCAATAAGTCGCTGGTAAATTGTACCCGTTTATAGTCCAGCCCCAGTACATTGGCCAACGCCTGGGACAGGGTGGTTTTACCCATGCCCGGCAGATCTTCGATGAGCAAATGCCCGCGGGCGAACAAACAGCACAGCGCCAGCCTGATTTGTGGCTCTTTACCCAGTACCACCCCACCAACTTCCGACACGGCGGCTTCTATAGCATGCTGCAACGGGGGGGTCGCCATCGGCTTAGGCTCCACTCTTAGAAAAGCTACAGTGCATCAAAGCCACGCTGCAAGTCGGCCTTCAAATCATCAACATGTTCCAGACCCACAGCCACTCGAATCAGGCTGTCACTAATGCCAGCGGCAGTTCGCCCCTCTGGCGTCAGACGGCCATGTGTGGTGGTGGCAGGGTGCACGATAGTGCTCTTGGCATCACCCAGGTTCGCCGTCAGAGACAGAATCTGGGTGCCGTCAATAAATTTCCAGGCCTGCTCGCGACCACCGTTTACCCGAAAGGAGAGCACACCGCCAAACGCTGTTTGCTGTCGGCTTGCCAGATCAAAGCCCGGGTGTGATTCCAGCCCGCAGTAAAATACTTT
>JAUVBI010000083.1 GCA_030591305.1 Pseudomonadota bacterium | reverse complement strand
GCACTTTACAGCTCGACAATTACATTGGAGAATGCGTAACTCGACCACACTCCAGACTCAACATTGAGATCCTAATGACAGCATTTCAACAGGTAGAACGGCAGTTCAAGGACCATGTACTAGCCGATGCGGAGGCCAGTATGGCCCTGGGTGCCACTACCCATCTCGGCCAGTTGGGTGATCCGAGTCTGGCGGCGATGCAAGTGCGGGGTGACGCAGCAAGGAAACTACTCGAAACCCTGATGATAATCGATGCCAGCGGCTTTGATGAGCAACTCAACCTGGAGTTAATGCAGCGCTATTTACAAAACGAACTGTTCTTCGAGGGATTACAACAACACGGTGAACTCCAGCGGCGCAGGCGGCCCCAGGGGGTCGATGGTATCAGTGCTGGCATCTTTCAACTTTTTGTCAACGATGAACGTGACGCCGGACCTCGTCTCGACAATATTTTGAGCCGACTTCAACAGGCCCCGCAGTACCTGACCATCGAGGCTCAGGTGCTTTCACGGCCTATCGCCAGATGGCGAGACATTGAGATTGAACAAGGCGAGGGAATAGCCGATATGCTGGCTACAATCGTCAGCTGGGCAAGACAGGAGCACTACCCGCAATTGGGTGACCTGGAAGCTGCAGTAGCCGATTGCAACAGCGCGCTTAATGCCTATCTCGCCGACCTGAAAAAACGAGACGTCATTGCCAATTTTGCGATCGGTGAAGACAAGGTCAGAGAGTTGTTGGCTATTCGGCAAATCAAGCAATCGCCGGCCGAACTAGCGGGCATGGCCCGTAGATTTATGCGCGAAACAAAGACCTTACTCGCCGACCTGCGAACCAGATTGTGCGACAAATACAAGCTTGGCAGCGGGATAACGGAAGTCGAATTACACGAATTTTTAAATGAGCGTTTCGCCGCCAAGGTAACCGAAGGTCGGCTGGGTTCTATCCTCGATCACTATACCGACCAAGTCGCCTCTATCGGTGAGTTTATCAACGATCGTGAACTGTTTGCCGTACCGGATCAGCAAAACATGCGCATCATGCAAACCCCCGGGTTTCTCGAGCCGGTGATTCCGGCTGGGGCCATGTGGCCGCCACTTGCGCTACGCGAAGGCAGCAAGACCAGTCTCGTCTACCTGACCCTGAAGGAAGACCAACTCGCCGAGCACACTTCCTTGGGCATCCCTGTGATGATGATACATGAGGGCATACCCGGCCATCACCTGCAATTTGCCAGCGCAGCCCAGCACCCCGCCTTCATTCGTCGCATTTTTGACGCTGCAGAACATGCCGAGGGTTGGACCACCATGCTGGAAGACTACATGTTGGATGTAGGCTATATCAGCGATGAGCTCGTTGACGAGGTGCGCTTCATCGCCAAGCGGGACATCTCCCGTCTGGTAGCCAGGGTCGGCATCGATTTATACTTTATGACTAGCAACAAAGACTACCTGGACATGGGGCTGGGCCTGAGCTTCGATAGCCAGGATGTCTTTAAAAACGCTGCACTACTCCTCAAGGAAGCGACCGGCTTTACCGACGGCCGGGTTCAGGCAGAGCTCAACTGGTACAGTACTGAACAGGGCTATCCACTCAGTTACCTCACCGGGAACCGTTTGGTATGGCAGCTAAAAGAAGACATTCAACGTGCTAACACGAAAAACCTGGACAGTACCGCTCTCGATCGTGCCTTTCACGATGTCTACCTGAACTCAGGCTGTATGCCGGTTGAGAGCCTGAGGCTGGTGTTTTCGGAGTTGGGATATTTGTAGGGATAGACAAAAATAAAATAGGTAATAGACAGCGGCATCCATACCAAAAATCCAAATAACCACCAAGTCGATACCGCCAAAACTGACAAAACCCGGTTTCGGCGGTTTTGTCAGTATGCTCTCTGCGTATTTTTGGCAATCAAACAATCCCAGAAACCCCCAAACAACTCGACGCACGTGACGCCGACAGGGAGGGTGCGGCCATAATCTTGGACCGATTTACAGGTAAAACCAACCCCATCTGTTAAACCCCTGCAATACAGCGCAGTTGAGTCAAATTAGTGCATCCAGCGTTATTCCCAGTAAGTCCATGCTCTCAGCGATTAACTCATCTGAAATAGTCAGCGGAGGGAGTAAACGAATCACGTTGCCGCGAATGCCACAGGAAAGCAGAATTAATCCATTGCGAGCCGCCTCCGCCGCCACCGCTTCGGCTAACTCAGGATCGGGCTTTTCCGCATCCCCCTGGTGAACCAGTTCCAGGGCAATCATTGCGCCCAGATGTCGGACGTCACCTATTTTATGGGGAAATTTGCTCTGCATAACCTCGAGCCGGGAGATGATAAAGTCGCCCAGTTCTATAGCACGCTCACAGAGTTGTTCTTCGCGGATAACGTCGAGTACGGCCAGTGCCGCCGCGCAGCCGACAGGCCAGCCACCGTAGGTTCCGCCCAGTCCACCTGGATGGGGGGCATCCATAATCTCCGCCTTGCCAACCACTGCGGCAAAGGGATACCCACCGGCAATGCCTTTGGCCATGGCCACCAGATCGGGCTCAACCCCCGCATGCTCACAGGAAAACATTTTTCCCGTGCGAGCAAACCCCGTCTGAACCTCATCACAAATCAACACGATGCCATGCAGGTCACAGAGCTCTCGCAGCGCCTGCATAAATTCCACAGGAGCGGGATAAAATCCACCCTCCCCCTGGACCGGCTCGATAATAATTGCAGCAACCCGCTCCGGCTCAACTGCAACAGTAAATAGCGTAGACAGCGCCTTGAGGCACTCTTCTACCGACACCCCATGGTAGGCAATGGGGTATGGAGCGTGATATATCTCACCGGGGAAAGGCCCGAAGCCAGCCTTGTAGGGGGCAACCCTTCCCGTCAATCCCATGGTCAAGTTGGTACGCCCATGAAAGCTACCATTGAAGGCGATTACGCCGGTACGGCCAGTATAGCTGCGAGCAATCTTGACGCAATTTTCTACTGCCTCGGCACCCGTTGTAACAAAAATAGTTTTCTTGGGCGTGTCACCGGGGGCAATCAGGTTTAGTTTTTCTGCCAGTTCAACAGCGCAAGAATAGGGGGTTACTGTCAGGCATGTATGAGTGAATTGCGCCAGTTGGGCCTGCACTGCGGCTTGAACCCTGGGATGATTGTGCCCGGTGTTAACCACGGCAATACCGCTACCCAGGTCAATATAGCGCTTGCCTTCCACATCCCACAGCTCAGCATTTAACGCCTTCTCTATAAATACGCTGGTAATCGTACCCTGGCCACGGGCGAAAGCATTATCTTTTCTGGCTTGCAGAGACTTATTATTCATAAGCTGACTCCGGATATTTAGTGCCATAACCGATTTAATCACACCGAGAGGGAGCAACTCAAAAAGACTTGGATTCTATTTGAGACAGTTGGAAAAAGTCCTCAACAATCGACAGTGCCTTGTCCCCGTCGAACTTCTTGCAGGTGTAGATAATTAATGAGAGAAAGCGGGAAGACTGCCAGGTATATACGGCAACACCCGACTCAATCAGCGGTATAAATGCCTCTATACCCTGGTTTTCGATCTTGCCCTGACCCAGTGAAGAGTTAACAATGGCATCGCCTGCTGCATTGGCGCCCAATCCGGACAAAAGCACTGTGAAAAATTGGTGCACCGTTTCAACCTGCACGTCAATTTCGTAGATTCCCTCAATTAGTAATCTCTGACGGTATATGTTGGGTGCCAGGTCTTTCATTCAGTTCCCCTATCATTGCAATTTTTTGTGAAACACTATAATACCAAGGATAAGGCCACTAGACAGCGGCCTTACTGGGAGACAGGTCGACACTACCGTCTCAACTCCTGCGCCTCGATAAACTACAGCGGAGAACGCCCCCTATTGGCAGCAATGCGCAAGCGCAGAGCGTTGAGCTTGATAAAGCCCTCGGCATCGGCCTGGTTGTAGGCACCGGCATCATCTTCAAAGGTGGCGATGCTCTCGTCGAACAGGCTGTCAGCAGATTTACGCCCGACGGCAGAAACGTTGCCCTTGTAGAGCTTCAGCCGCACCGCGCCGTTCACAAATTCCTGGGACTGATCGATCATGGCCTGCATCATTTTGCGCTCGGGTGACCACCAGTAGCCGTTGTATATCATCTGGGCGTACCGGGGCATCAGCTCATCCTTAAGGTGGGCCACTTCACGGTCCAGAGTAATAGACTCCATCGCCCGATGCCCGCGCAACATAATGGTGCCGCCGGGGGTTTCGTAGCAGCCCCGGGCTTTCATACCCACATAGCGATTTTCAACAATGTCATCGCGGCCAATGCCGTTGGCGCCGCCCACTTTGTTCAGATATTCCAGTACAGTGGCCGGGCTCATAGCCTCGCCATCAATTGCCACGATATCGCCGCGCTTATATTCCAACTCGATGTAGGTTGGCGTATCCGGTGCCGCCTCAGGGCTGACACTCCAACGCCACATATCGTCTTCCGGCTCGACCCAGGGGTCTTCCAGAATGTCACCCTCATAGGAAATATGCAGCAGGTTAGCATCCATAGAGTAGGGGGATTTTTTCTTCTGGCCGGCAAAATCTACCGGAATATCGCGTTCGGCGCAGTAGGCCATTAATGACTCACGCGAGCTCAGCTCCCACTCCCGCCAGGGCGCAATCACTTGAATGCCGGGCTTGAGAGCATAGGCACCCAACTCGAAGCGCACTTGGTCATTGCCCTTACCTGTGGCGCCATGCGAAATGGCATCAGCACCGGTTTCATTGGCAATTTCTATCAATCGTTTGGCAATTAAAGGCCGGGCAATTGATGTGCCCAGCAAGTATTCACCTTCATAGATGGTATTGGCGCGAAACATGGGGAACACAAAATCCCGCACAAATTCCTCACGCAAATCATCGATGTAAATCTCTTTGACACCCATTGCCTCGGCCTTGGCCCTGGCGGGTTCTACTTCTTCCCCCTGACCGATATCGGCGGTAAAAGTCACTACCTCACAGTTATAGGTGTCCTGTAGCCAGCGCACGATTACCGAGGTATCCAAACCACCGGAATAGGCCAATACAACTTTGTTCACGTCAGACATCTACTGCTCCAGGCTTACTATAACGAGATCATGTGTTTTGCGGGGGCGCACAGTCTACTATCGCGCGATGCTAATTCCCAGTGCGGATTGAATAAGGGCACCTTGGAGAAAGTAGGTGAAAACTAAAGCGAGTATCGCCGCAGCCGTCTTCGCCCTGGCTTCAACTCATCCCCTGTATTCCCGTACCCGCCACTTTACGGTAGCATACACTCCTCACCTTACGGATCTACAGGCTCCTTGTGACCGAACTCACGATTACCCGCCCGGATGACTGGCATGCCCACCTGCGTGACGGCGATGCACTAATTAGCACCTGTGCCGATATGGCGCACTACTTTGGGCGGGTTATTGTCATGCCCAACCTCACACCACCGGCCACCACAGTGGCGGAGGCGGGTGCCTACCGCCAGCGGATTATCACCGCCATGTCAGGGCTTGCGCGGCAATTCGAACCGCTGATGGTCTTGTATCTCACCGACCGCACCGATGCGAGCGAAATATCACGGGCCGCTGCCTCAGATTTTGTACACGCGGTAAAGCTCTACCCTGCGGGAGCTACCACCAATTCTGACGCCGGAGTGGCGGACTTAATAAGCCTCTACCCCACCCTGGCAGCAATGGAAGAGCATGGAATACCGCTGTTGATACACGGGGAGGTGACCGACCATGACATCGATATATTCGACCGCGAAAAAGTATTTATCGATCGCCACCTCACCCCCATTGTCGAGACGTTTCCCACATTGAAAGTGGTGCTGGAACACATCACCACCAGGGATGCTGTGGAGTTTATCACCGCTGCACCCGCCACCATCGCCGCCACCATCACCGCCCATCACCTGCTGTTTAATCGCAACGATATGCTGGTGGGCGGCATCAAACCCCACTACTTTTGCCTGCCCATCCTGAAACGCAACATCCACCAGAATGCGCTGCGCGAAGCCGCAATTTCAGGCAACCCGAAATTCTTCCTGGGCACAGATTCTGCCCCCCATACCACCGCCAACAAAGAAAACAGCTGTGGCTGTGCCGGTATCTACACCGGACACGCCGCCATTGAATTTTACGCCGAGGTCTTTGACCAGTTGGGTGCACTGGATCGGCTGGAGGCTTTCGCCAGCCATTTTGGCCCCGACTTCTACGGCCTGCCACACAATACCGACACTATTACCCTGGAAAAACAGGCCTGGACCATACCCACTCAACTCCCTCTAGGTGCGGATACCCTCACCCCCCTGCGAGCGGGCGAGGAGATTGCCTGGCGTGTCACCGGAGCCGGGAGCCCTACCACTTGAACCTCTCTTCTGATCATCGAATTTGCGACCGCTTTCGCGGTTTTTTACCCGTGGTTGTCGACATAGAAACCGGCGGCTTTAACGCCAGCACCGACGCCATCCTGGAAATTGCCGCCACCATTGTTCGCATGGATGAAGACGGCCAACTGCTGGTCCACCGCACCTACAACTACCAGGTTAAACCTTTCGAGGGTGCCAATCTGGAACAGGCCGCACTGGATTTTACCGGCATCGACCCCTACCACCCCTTCAGGGAAGCGGTAGATGAACACGAGGCATTAACTGAGCTGTTTAAGGTGATACGTAAGGAAATCAGGGACCAACATTGCAGCCGCGCTGTATTGGTGGGACACAATGCCCATTTTGATGCAGGCTTTGTCACGGCTGCCGTGGAGCGTTGTGAAATAAAACGCAACCCCTTCCACCCCTTCTCCCACTTTGACACCGCCACCCTGGCTGGTCTTGCCTTCGGCCAAACCGTACTTGCCAAAGCGTGCAACGAGGCCGGTATCAAGTTCGACAATGCCGAAGCGCACAGCGCGGCCTACGATGCCGATCGCACAGCTGAACTGTTTTGCGATATTGTGAACCGCTGGAAAGAATCCGGTGGCTGGATGCCCTTATTCGACGATGATTAGCACTAGTTGGAAAGGGGTTTTAAAACCCTCTACCCACTAATCTCATTCAACGTCGAATCAAGCGCACTCATCATCGCCGCCAACGATTCCGCACCCAGCAAATCAAACTTAACACTCTCTTCCAGTGGCAAAAGCTGAATCAGCGTGTAGCCCACCTGCCAGGCATTGTCATAGTCGATATCGAGCTTCATGCGCTGCACGTGGGGGTGTGTTTCCAGACCGTACAACACATCGGCTAACGGCTTCCACTCAGGCAGCAGGGGTGTCGCTTTGGGTCTATCCCTGAAGCTGGCCTCGCCAAATATCTGGCTGGAATCCGAGGTGCGGGTTTCACCCAGGGCAAAGACATGCTCCCCTTGCACGCTAATACCCAGCAGGCCGTTGGGCAGTTGGTCCCAATCGACTATTCTGGCGTAGGTGCCAAATTCACCCAATTCCAGGGACGAGTTCGATGTACCCGCCACCTCGGAACCGTGACGAATCCAGACCACACCAAAGCCTGTCTCCGATTTCATGCAGCTTCGAACCAGATCCAGATAACGCTGTTCAAATATCTGCAGTGGCATCCTGCCGTAGGGCAGCAGCACCGACGACAGGGGGAAAAGTGGAATCTCCAAAGAGGTCTTCACTCCTTGCCCTCACCGCCCTCTGGCCCCAGGGGTTTAAAGGCGATAATCAGCTGGGGCAGCAACATCAAGGCACCAATCACTGCGGCAGCCATCGCCAATACCGTCAGCAGCCCGAAATAGATGCTGGGGTTAAAATTAGACAGGGTCAGCATGGAAAACCCAATCACCACCGTCACCGTGGTGTAGTACAGAGCGCGACCAATACTGCCGTGGCAGCGGTACATGGTTGCCTTGTAATCCCGGTCGACCGGAAACTCCTTACGGTAACGGTGTACGTAGTGAATACAATTATCCACGCCTATGCCCAGCACGATGGCAGCGATGGTAATGGTCATAATATCCAGGGGAATACCCGTAAGTCCCATCACGCCCAGCACCAGTCCCGCCGCCAGCAAATTGGGCGCTAGGGCGATCAGTGCCAGCCAGACCGAGCGGAACAACACAACAAACATCACCAGAATAGCTAAAAACACCACGCCCAGAGTCAAAATCTGTGAACGAAACAAGCTCTGTAGCACGTTATTATAGAGCACCAGCATACCCGTGAAGCGCACCTGCTCGGGAGCAAAACCCAACTCGTTAATAAGATGGGCGCGCGTCTTGAGCAAAAACTCATCGCGGCGTAACTCTTTACTGGTCTCCTTCACCCGCACGGTAATTCGCGCTTCCTCTCGCGCCTTTGAAAAATACGGATCAACCATCATGGCATTGATTTCATCTGGCAGGCTTTTCTCTACCAGGGCCAGCTCAACCCCGCCAATATCCTCACCCATCAGCCCTTTTACAACGCTAAAGATAGTAGACAGGGAAAGAACTTTGCCTGTCTCAGGTAAGGAATTGATATAGTTGTGAACCGCGTCAAGCTCCCTCATGCCCTCCAGGCTAAACCAGTAACTGGGAACAAATGTGTCTTCAGAAGAACTGAAACCATCGCCAAAATCCTCATCGCCCCACTCCTCGTCGACGAAGTCATCCTCTTCAGCGAAAGGGTCATCTGCAGCGACAGGAGCCTGTATTGCACCGGGCTTAGGCAGTGTGATACCCGGCAGAGGCTCATCGAAGTCGGGGGCCGTAATTACGATATCCAGGGGAATGGTGCCACCTAGCTTGGCATCCAATAACTCCATCCCCTGATAAATTTCTGTGGTTTCATGGAAGTAATCGATAAAGCGGTTTTCCACTTCAAGCCGGGAGATACCATAAGCGGTAACGAGAAATAACAAGCCGCTGACAACAAGAATCAAGCCACCGTGCTTGTCAGTCGCACGGGCGAAATAAACTGTCAGGGGCTGATGCTCACTGTGGTGCTTAAAGGGCCGTCCCTTTGGCCAAACCAACATCATGCAGGGCACAATGATAAACGCCATGAACAAGGCCACCACGATGCCCACAGTCATCATCCAACCAAAATCGATGACCGGCTGAATGCCGGACACCACCAGTGACATAAAAGCAACGATAGTCGTCACGCTGGTAAAAGCACAGGGGATGGCCATGAAACCTACCGTAGCCAACACGCGCTCATGCAGGTCTCCATCGGGATTATCAGCGTGCAATTCACGATAACGAACAATCAAATGTATAGCCAATGCCAGGGAGATAATCAACAGCACCGCGACAAAGTTTGAGGAAATAACCGTCATGCGCCAGTCCAGGGCACCCAGCAGGCCCAACATAACAATGATGGTGCCTATACAGGTAGTCAGGGGTATAAGTACCCAGCGCACCCGCCTGAAAATAACCCCCAGCACCAGCACCATAATGCCCAAAATAGCACCGCCAAACAGGTTCAGGTCGCTTCTGACAAAGCTCACCATATCCGCTGTAATCATAGGCAGACCGCCAACAAACAGGTCGGCATACTGGTGGTAATTCGCCGCAATTTTTCTGACACTGGCCACCAACTCGCTCTGGCGCTCCAGGGTTAGTGCTGTCTCGACCTTGTATGCCGCCTCGACATCGGCCAGGACACTCGCATCGGCAGCCGACAGCCCCTCTACATCGCGTTTCTTGCGCAAATCCTCGCGCTGATACAACAGCTCGTTGTAGTGTTCATTGCGTTGCAGGTTTATCTGTACGGCTGTTAACTCACCGTCCCGACTTGCCAGCAGCTCGGCATAGATCGGGCTGGTAGTAAGCTCGGTAAAGGCCAGGCCGCGATCTGTGTTCGGCTCGGACAGGGTAGGCAGGGGTTTGCCGGATGTAATATCACCCAGGCTCACCGGCGGGCTGGACAACAGAGGAACATCCAGTACCGTCACCACCGAGGACACACCCGGCAATACTCGCAACTCCTCGGCCATACGCCCCATGGGCTCAAGCGACTCAGGGGCCAGCAGAGCGCTTCGAGGCTGCCAGGTAATCAGCAAAAATTCCTCGGAGCTGTATTCCCGGCTGACCTCGCGATAAAACTCCAATGAGGGGTCACCCTGTAACAACAGGGAATCGGCTGAGGCATCCAGTTTTATTTTATCCAGCTGTGTGGCGAAGCCAGACACGAACAACAGCATCAAAAGAAGAGAAATGCCGGGGCGCTTCAATACCAAGCGGTCATAGACAGAAAGTGTGCGAGTGAACATTGTCAAATTAACCCTTATTTATTTGGCCAAGTAGTTTTTGATGAACACCGCTAAAACTGCCATTGCTCATAATTACCACCTGATCCCCGGGCTGAGCATAGGCAACTACCGCACGCACCAGTTCATCCACGTCATTGCACAAGGTAGCGGGTACTGTGCTGGCAGCAATCACCTTATCCAGCGACCAGTCCATACCGGCGGGCTGAAACCAGAACACCCGGTCTGCATCCTTCGTGGAGGCAGCCAGCGTCTCCCGGTGCTGCCCCATTCGCATGGTATTTGAGCGGGGTTCAATCAGGGCGATCAAACGGCCCGACCTACCCCGGGCCCGCAGCCCCCGCAAGGTCATCTCGATAGCCGTAGGGTGGTGGGCAAAATCATCGTAGACCGATATCCCGCCAACACAACCCAGCAATTCAAGACGCCGTTTGACGCCGCGAAATTCGCCCAGCGCCTCACTGGCGACAGCGGGGGGTACACCCACGTGTCTCGCCGCGGCAATAGCGGCCAGGGCATTCTCCACATTGTGTAGACCACAATAGTCCCAGGAAATTTCAACGGCGGTATCATCGCCGCAATACACGCGAAAACGGGAGCCGTCCTCTGCCATCAGTTCCGCCCGCCACAGGGGTGCCGCCGCCTCAGTATCACCGTTATCGTCCACGGCAAACGAGGCTGTTGCTGTCCAACAGCCCATATCCAATACGCGGTCAATCGCCGCCACACCCTCGGGGTGGATAATAAGCCCCTCCCCCGGCACACAGCGCACCAGATGATGAAACTGGCGTTGTATAGCCGCCAGGTCGTCAAAAATATCGGCGTGATCGAACTCAAGATTGTTAATAGTCAGGGTGCGCGGCCGGTAATGAACAAATTTAGAGCGCTTGTCGAAGAACGCGGTGTCATATTCGTCCGCCTCTACGACAAAAAAATCGGACTCCCCCACTCGTGCAGACAAACCAAAATTGGCCGGCACACCGCCGATTAAAAAGCCGGGGGCCATGCCCGCATAGTCGAGAATCCAGGCCAGCATGCTACTGGTAGTGGTCTTGCCGTGGGTACCCGATACAGCCAGCACCCATTTATCCTGCAGCAGGTGCTCCGCCAGCCACTGGGGGCCAGATGTATAGGCAATGCCCGTATTGAGAACATACTCCACTGCCGGATTGCCCCGGGTCATGGCATTGCCAACCACCACACAGTCCGGAGCCGGCTGCAAATGCTCGGGGCAATAGCCCTGCATAAGACCAATGCCCGCCGCTTCCAGCTGCGTACTCATAGGCGGGTAGACATTGGCATCGGAGCCGGTCACGGTATAACCCAGCTCTCTTGCCAACAG
>JAUVBI010000104.1 GCA_030591305.1 Pseudomonadota bacterium | reverse complement strand
TATCCCCAATCTGGAATATCAGGTATCAGGTGAGCTCATGTTGTCCGACCTGGGTTGGCAGCTAAGCGATGGGGTATTCATGACACAGGGTTTGCGTCTGGGAGTCAATGCAGAGGTCGATAAGCTACCCGGCCCCACCACTATGGCGGCAACAATTAAGCTGGATAGTGAAAATTTTGCACAATTTATCAACACCTTTGGGTTCGACTCGGAGAGGCTTCCTGCTCTGCCACTGTCTGTTAATGGCAAGCTCAGTGGTACCCCCGACAATGTGCAGCTCGATGAAGTGACTATTAATCTGGGCAAGAGCCAGATGAGAGTTTTGGGAATTGTGGGGAATCCAGCCACACTATCCACTCTGAATCTGCTGGTGGAACTCAAAACGCCCGACTTGCTGAAGCTGTTACCGGGTATTGAGGGTGAGGCGCTTGCCGAACTGCCCGTGGAAGGCCGCAGTCAACTCGTGATGTTAACAGATGGTCTTGGCATAGAAGAGTTTCAGGGGACGTTCGCCGATACAAACATTGCCCTGAAAGGGCTGTTCAATATTGAGTCGCCCTATAATAATTCTAATTTTTCCCTCAGTGCGGAAGGGCCAGACCTGGGTAGAGTGCTTGCTTTACTGCTGGAGCGGGACTTTCCAAGAACCCCGTTTCAGCTCTCACTGGATGCCAAATTTCAATCTGGTGGTGTTCAAATTGAGCGACTGGAGGCAACTCTGGCAGAGGCTAAGCTGAGTGCAAAATTGTCTATTGATAATCTGGATGACCCCGCTAGCGTACACGGGAATATTCAACTCGCAGGCTCCAGCACCCAAAAACTGGCTCAATTTTTAAATTTTGAATCTGTAATCCCGGACTCGGATTATTCAGTGAATATCGGTATTCGACAATCTCCTGAATGGTTGTATCTGGACCCCATCGCCGTACAGTGGGGTCATGGTGACCTCACCGGTAAGCTTGATTTTCGCCCGGGTGATATTCTTACTATAAATGCAGATTTGCACAGCAAGTATATTAATTTGCCCTTTTTGTTTCCCGACATGAATGAGCTGGAAAAGAAAGAGGCAGCCAGGCTGGTTGGTAGCCGTACCGAAGATACCCGCATAGCGACCGATAAGCTGAGAAAAAAAGAGCTTACCCAAAGAATTATTTCGGATGAAGCACTGAATTTTAGTTGGCTGAAAAAGGTGCAGGCAGAGATTAACTACCAGATAGATGAGGTACACAGTCGGGAGGGTGCAAAGAGCAGCGCCTTGTTTGAACTTTCTATCACCAATGGCGTATTGTCTTCCGGGAAAATGAGATGGGATGGAGCATTTGCCAGTGGTGATGCGGAGCTAACCATGCGGGCATTAGAAACAGGTGCTGAGATTGACCTCTATTTGGACTACCAGCGAATTCCACTGCTGCAACTGTTGGGAGGCCAGCCCAAGTATGAAGCAGATGCATTTTACCGAGCGCAAATAAATACGAAGGGAAGCAGTTTTCAAGAACTGGCAAGAAATTCTAATGGTGTGCTGATTTTCCAGGGCGGTGGTGGCCACATAGATAACAGAGGTATGGGTCTTATACTGGGTGACGCGCTGGAAGAAATACTCAGCCGACTCAACCCCTTTAGCGAGACTGACACTACAATAAAAGTTGTATGCCACGCGGGTGCCATTACCGTTAAAGGTGGAAAAATGGCGGTAGCACCCGGTCTCGTGTTGCGCACAGGCAAAATGGATGCAGCCATCGGTGGCAGCATCGATCTTCACCGGGAAAAACTGGACCTTGTATTTAATAGCCGGTCGCGCAAGGGTATTGGTATCAGTGCAGGCAAAGCCATCACACCTTACTTCAAAATAAGTGGGACCATGGCCAACCCAAGACTCGCAATTGATCCAAAAGGCCTAGCACTTTCAGGTGGTGCGGCTGTTGCAACAGCTGGCTTTTCCATACTGGCGGAAGGCTTATGGGATCGCTGGATTGCCACGGCGGAAAACCCCTGTGAAGGGCTGATTGCCAAGGCCTTGACGGATGATAATAAAGCCTATAAAGCACTACTGGCGGCGCCCTAGCCCGCTACTTAGGCAAAAAAACAGGTTCAGGCGCCTGGGGTAGTGTAAGACAGGAATGGCTGAATGAGCGTACTGTCACGCGGGTGACAGGCAGGGTATGGATGGAGGGGCATCATGCCCAAAGTTATGACCAACAAATACCCAATTTATACAGTAATTCTAATCAAATTAATTATCCTTGATGCACGTCATGGCGCGAATACGTCAGGGCCACGAGAATCGGAGGAGAATTTTCAGGAGCAGATAATGGACTTTTCATACAGTGAAAAAACCGAACAGTTACGAGCACAACTAAGCAATTTTATGGATACCTATGTGGTGCCGCGTATAGCGCAGCACAATGAGGAAATACACGCAGGGCAATTTCCTGTTTCCTTTATGGAGGACCTGAAGAGCCTCGCCAAAGAGGAAGGCCTGTGGAATTTGTTTTTGCCCCACCTGCGTGAAGGTGAGCCGGGCACAAAATTGACCAACCTCGAATATGCACCATTGGCCGAAATTATGGGTAGAGTGCCCTGGTCCCCCGAGGTATTTAATTGCAATGCACCCGACACCGGAAATATGGAAGTGCTGCATATGTTTGCCACCGAGGCTCAGCGGGAAGAGTGGCTGGTACCTTTGATGAACGGAGAAATTCGTTCTGCCTTCGCCATGACTGAGCCCGATGTGGCGTCCTCGGACGCAACCAATATAGAAACCAGCATCCGCCGCGAGGGCGACGACTACGTCATCAATGGTCGCAAGTGGTTTATTACCAATGCCAACCACCCCAACTGCAAATTCTTTATCCTCATGGGGAAAACAGATACGCAGGCCGACTCTCATCGCCAGCAGTCCATGGTGTTGGTACCCATAGATACGGCGGGTGTCGATGTGGTGCGCAATATCACCACCATCAATCACCACTCACCTGAGGGGCACGCCGAGGTGCTGTTTCGCGATGTCAGAGTGCCAGTGAGTAACTTAATCGGTAGTGAGGGCGATGGATTTATGATCGCCCAGGCGCGCTTGGGCCCCGGTAGAATTCATCACTGCATGCGTGCCATCGGCATGTCAGAAGTATGCCTGGAGCTGATGGTGGCTCGCTCTCAGGAGCGCAAGACCTTCGGAAAATACCTGCATCAGCACGGGGCCATTGGTGAATGGATTGCCCGTTCGCGCATCGAAATTGAGCAGGCCAGATTACTGGTATTGAAGTCAGCATCGCTTATCGATCAGGTAGGCGCCAAGGGTGCACGCAAGGAAATTTCGATGATAAAGGTTATAGCGCCAACCTTGCTGACCACTATTGCAGATCGCGCCATGCAGGTATTTGGTGCGATGGGTGTGAGCCCGGATACGCCCCTTGCCGATTTGTACACGGCTGGCCGGGTCTTGCGCTTCGCCGATGGCCCGGACGAGGTGCACCTGCAAACCATTGCCCGGCTGGAAATAAAGTCCAGTCAGGATAATCTGGCGAATGCGGCCAATTATTTGACCCCACCGGCACGTCAATAAACCGGGGACGTAGCACAGTTTCCCCTAGACACAGGCTCTTTCAGGGCCTGTGTCTAGGGGAAACTGTGCTACGTCCCCGGTTTATTGAGCCAAATACCTGCCTGAAAACATGTATTTTGGCCTAATTTCTGCTAGGTTTTGTGAGTTGTTTTCACGAGACTAGGGATATGTCGCGCTCAGGAAATTTTAACCCCAGTATTCGCTTTACCGTGGTATCGGTTTTCGCGCTGGCCACGACACTTACTGCAGTGCTGGCTATTGGTTTGCAGTACTATTTTAGTCATTCACTGGCGAGAGAGGCCGCTCGCAATCTCTATACCTTGGCCTCCAGGTCTGTTGCCGGCGAATTGCGCGCCATAGGCGACAGAAATTCCAGTGTCATCGAATTGTTGGCCGAGAACCCCGCCCTGGCTCAGGGTATGGATGAGGCCCTTCAACTCAAGATTTTTGCCAGTGTTCTTAACCGCAGCCCTCTGCACTATGGCGTATACCTGGGTCATGGGGACGGCTCATTTTTCGAATTGATTAACCTGGATGCCAGCGAACTGGCGCGTAAATTGCTGCAGGCACAAGCGACGGATCGTTGGCTGGTTATTGCGGTTGACGGGGAGGGCGCCGCGAGACAGCGTCACTTCAGTTACTACGACGCTTCTTTTAAGCTGAGCCATGAGAAGTTTGAAGCCACTGATTTCGATGTGCGTGACCGTCCCTGGTACCTGCAAGCGGTAACGTCACCTGGTGCTCATCAAAGTGCTCCTTATAAGTTTTCTCAACTTGGTCAGTCTGGACAGACTGTCTCCATTCGGCTGGGCGAGACGGATACAGTCGTGGGCGTAGACACGACGCTGGATTCAATTGCCAGTTTTCTGGCCAACCACTCGATTGCACAATATGGTGATATTTTTCTCTACCGCGGAAGTGGAGAGGTCATTGCTTCGAGTATGAAGAAGAGAGAAGTTTCCGGGGGAGAGATATTCAGCGAGACATTGGTTTCAATGGCTTCAAACCATTCCTTACTGGATAAGCTGGTTGAAACAGACGTGGATGGGGAGACTTACTTTGTGTATGGCACTCGGATGTTGTCGGCTGGTGCGCAGTCATTTTATTTTGGCGTACGGGTACCCGAGGCTGTCATCGTTGACCCATTTATGGAAAAGATAAAACTGTCTATTGCCATCACCGCCAGCTTTCTATTTTTTCTCCTGCCATTTTCATGGCTTTTCGCCACACCCATTGTTCGTCCTATCAGGCTGCTCTCGCTGGAAAATGACAAGGTACGTGATCGTCTGTATGACGAGGTGCAGCAGGTCACCAGTAACATCAAGGAACTGGATGAGCTGTCTGAGTCCATGGTTGAGATGGTGGGTGCAATACGCGCCCACGAGCGGGCACAGCGAGAACTGATGGATTCCTTTATCCAGCTGATTGCACAGGCTATTGATGACAAGTCTGCCTACACGGGAGGCCACTGTGAACGAGTGCCAGTATTGGCCCTGATGCTGGCAGAGGAGGCGTCGGCGAGCGAGTCGCCAGCGTTCGCGTCATTCAAACTGGAAACTGATGAGCAGTGGCGAGAATACAAAATTGCGGCCTGGCTGCACGACTGCGGGAAGATAACCACGCCCGAACATATCGTGGATAAGGGCAGCAAGTTGGAAACTATCTATAACCGTATTCACGAAGTGCGGATGCGGTTTGAGGTGTTGCACCGCGATGCTGAAATCGACTATTGGAAATTACTGGCTGAAAACCCGGAGCAGCGCAAGGTGCTGACGGAAGAACTGAAGCAGCGACAGGACAGCCTTCAGGATGACTACAGTTTTGTCGCCAATTGCAATGTCGGTGGAGAATTTCTCGACCCACAAAAACAGCAGCGGCTGCGTAGCATTGGCGCTAAAGTCTGGCAGCGTTACTTTGACAATAGACTGGGTCTCTCCCCGGTGGAGGAGCAGTGCCTACAGGGCGAGGCAGAGCACTTGCCGACGCAGGAGCAACTTCTCGCAGATAAGCCCAGTCATATAATTGAGCGCACAGCCTCCACCGATTACCCGCCGGAAATGGGTATCAATATGGATATCCCCCAGCACCTCTATAACCAGGGTGAGATCTACAATCTGTCCATATCCCGTGGCACGCTCACTGCAGAAGACCGTTTTAAAATCAACGAGCATATGATTAGTACGATCAAAATGCTGGGTAGCCTGCCTTTCCCGCCGGAATTACAAAACGTGCCGCGCTACGCTTCCACACACCACGAGACCATGCGCGGCGACGGTTACCCGAGAAAATTGGCTGGTGATAAACTGAGCATTCCGGAACGTATTTTGGCCGTGGCAGATATTTTTGAGGCCCTTACCGCATCCGACAGGCCCTATAAAAAGGCCAAGCCCATCAGTGTTGCCGTTGCTATACTTCACAAGATGATGCTAGACAACCATATCGACAGGGACTGCTTTGAACTGTTTATCAATAGTGGCGTGTACTTAAAATATGCGCAGGAATATTTGTCGCCCGAGCAGATTGACACGGTTGAGCTCGGAGAGTACCTGGGTTAATGATAGTGAATAATTGCAGTCGATGCGTTGAGATTGGGGGGTTCAGAATTTTCCTTTTTCTGGGCCTGCTAGTTTGCGGTATTGTTTTTTCGGCAGTCGACCTCGACAAGATGCAAAACCTGGCGCTGAGTCGTTATGGCCCCCATACAGAAAACACCGTTATCGACTGGCGTGCGCTAATACAAAAAATCGAACCGCTTCCGGACAACAAAAAACTGGCAGCGGTAAATGACTTTTTTAATGCACGCATACGTTGGGTTGAAGATATTGATAACTGGGGTGAAAATGATTATTGGGCAACACCGCTGGAGACCATGGCGAGACGCAAGGGAGATTGTGAGGATTTTAGTATTGCCAAGTTTGTTACCTTGCTTTTGGCGGGTGTGGAGATGGACAAGCTGCGCATCACTTACGTCAAGGCCCAGACCGGTGGCAGCGACAGTAAAACTTTTGTGGCGCATATGGTGTTGGCCTATTACGAAACACCCTCTGCTGACCCTATGATTCTTGATAACATGGTGGATGCACTGCGTCCCGCCTCGCGTCGGCCAGACTTGAAGCCGGTGTTTGGTTTTAACAGTAAAGGTTTGTGGGTAGGCGGGCGCACCGCGCCAGCCACCAAAGATCCGGGGGCCAAGCTGTCGCGCTGGCGTGACTTATTACAACGCATGTCAGAGGACGGCCTGGGTTAGCACTAAACAAATAATGGAGTGTGTCTATGTCTCTGTATAAACAACTGTGGTTGGGAGTGGTGCTTCTGCTCACCTTGGTTTTTGGTGGCAGCTTTTTAGTGAGCAGTTATTCTGCCCGGGCCTATCTAGAGCAGCAGCTCTATATGAAGAATGCGGACAATGCCACGGCGCTGGCACTGTCACTTACCCAACAGGGCGCAGATGAAGTGTTGCTTGAACTGACTCTGGCAGCGCAGTTTGATACGGGTTATTACGAGTTGATAGAACTGGTAAGCCCTGAGGGTGAGATAACTGTGCGACGGCAGGACACCCAGAAAACTACCGAGGCGCCCGCCTGGTTTATGAAACTACTGCCTATAGAGGTGGAGCCCGGTATCGCACAGGTACAAAAGGGTTGGCAACAACTGGGTACGCTGACGTTGCGCAGCCACTCCCGGTTTGCCTACGGTGAACTGTGGGCTAGCACAAAGAAGTTGGCCCTGGTTTTTTTAATGGCCATGGCTCTAGCTGGCATTGTGGGCAGTTATCTTCTCAAGAAAATATTGCGGCCACTGGATGACGTGGTGGACCAGGCCCAGGCCATTGGTCGGCGCCGCTTTATCACCATTGACGAACCGCGCACCCGGGAGTTCAAGCATGTGGTGGTAGCGATGAATAAACTCTCTGAGCGTATCAAGCAGGTCTTGAAAGAAGAGGCCAAGCGCATGGAGAAGTGGCAGCGACAGGCACATGTCGACAAGGTGACAGGGCTGTTGAATCGCGAACCCTTTATACAGGCACTGGATGCGGCGCTGGAGAGTAACGATGTGAATGCTACTGGCAGTCTCAGCCTGATTCGCATATCCGGGCTGGCCAGGCTCAATGAAAATTTTGGCCGGAAAGCGATAGACGCTATGTTGAAAGAGGTTGGTTCTGCACTGAACCGTATTGTGATACAGCACAGTCGCTGGGCTGCTTCACGGCTTAACGGTTCTGACTTTGCTGTGCTGGCACCACGTGCCATGGAAGCTGACCATGCAATTCGTGAAGTACAGGCAGCCATACGCGAAATACTGCAAAATCGCAGTATGCCGGAGGGCATAGAGCTGCCCGGCGCGGCGACCATTTTCAGTCATGGCGATAGCTTTGGCGCCCTGATGACGCGGCTGGATGGCGCGTTGCTTGCAGCAGACCACGATGGCCGGTCCAGCATCAATATCGCCCACAAAGGCGACATACCACTGAAGTCTGTGCGGGACCAAATGGAAGACTGGCAGGCGATATTTTCCCGTGCCTTCAGTGAGAAAAAGTTTCAGCTCGGTGGTTTTGCCGTAGTGGGGCTTGAGAACAAACTGCTACATATTGAGTCGCCCGCCAGATTAGAGTGGCAGGGCAATCTGCTCGCGGCAGGACAGTTTTTGCCGTGGATTAATCGCTTGCAGTTATCCTATGAACTGGATAGAGAGGTTGTGCGCCTCGCCTTGCAGACGATTGAGAAAGAAGGTCGCCCCATTGGCGTGAATTTGTCGGTGGCGGCGGTAGTGGAAGCTAACTTTCTGCCCTGGCTCAGTGAAAAACTGTCCACCCACGAAGAAGCTGCTGAAAAGCTTTGGCTGGAAGTGCCTGAGCCCATGGTATTCAGGCACCTCGAAAACTTTAAGCTGTTGTGCACAAAGGCCAGGGCTCACGGGTGTAAAGTGGGTGTTGAGCACATGGGGCACCAGTTGGCAGAATTGGGCCAACTGCACGACGCAGGGGTAGATTACTTCAAGATTGATGCGAGCTTTATACGTGACATCGACAACAACACTGGCAATCAGACGCTGCTTCGCACCCTGTGTACCGTCGGCCACTCCATTGGAGTAGTGGTAATAGCCGAGGGTGTACGCACCGATAAAGAGTGGGCCATGTTGAAGGAATTGGGTGCCGATGGTGCAACAGGCCCCGGCATCACTGACCCTGGAGGGAATTCTCAATAGCATACTGTATGAGGAGTAATGGGTTTTTCTTGGTGCTAGAATGTCCCCGGACTATGGAGACTATTCAATGAAACAATGTGCCCAGAAACTGGGTCTGGTAATTCTTTTGGCTAGTTGCCTTGTAGCGCCCGCTACTGCCAAACCCAAGGCCGCTGTAAAAACGATCATCGACAGAGTCGAGACACCCGATAAGGTGGGCGAGACTCTGCTCCTGCCCTATGCCTTCAGCACAGACTCAATGGGGCTGAATCTGGGCCTGGCCGGAATGCGCCGTGGGTTTTATCAGGAGCAGATGACCATTGGTGGAACCGCCTTTGGTGGTGAGGTCAGTCAGGGTGTGATGCTGGGACTGTGGAATTTTCGTGTGCCGGGTAGCAGACGGCTCTATTTCAGTACCAATGGTTTTCTGGGTTACTTCCCCGATCAGCAGGCGTATAGCACGCTGGCGGGAGAGATTACTCCCGCGGGAACACCACGGCCCGGCAGCAATGACTCATCCAACAACGATTTTCTCGGGGCAGATGGTTCGTCCAACTGGTGGGATATGAAGCTGGAATATTCACTGCCCATAGGTGCAACACGGGACAGTGGTAGGGTGAAATATCAGCTGGCCGGTGGCTTGCTGGTTTCGGAGCCCAGTGGTGGCGAGGAGTGGAACCCCTTGACCAGTGGTACTACCATTTTGGTAGCGCGCCAGTTTAATCGCTTCCAGACTTTTGAATTTTCGGAAGATGAAGGGGGTGAATTGGATGGCGCCATACACGCTATTGAGTTTGGCCTACTGTATGACAACACTGACTTTTCAGTGAATCCATCGAAGGGTAGCCGCCAGTATTTCTCCGTGTCCCACGATGCCGGATGGCTGGATTCCGATCACCAGTGGACTTTCATGGAGTTGGACATCAGCAAGTATTTTTCCTTTGGTGAGTCAAATTACGCCAGTCAACGAATTCTGGCACTGGATTTCTGGACGGGGTATTCACCCACCTGGGAATTGGAGCAGAACGAAAATGGGGGAACCATTGTTACGGGAAATGCGCCCTACAACGAGGGTGCGACCCTGGGTGGCTTTTATAGAATGCGCGGTTATGACCAGAACCGTTTTCATGACAAGGCTGCCATCTATGGTACAGCCGAGTATCGTTATACACTGAAGTACAATCCCATAAAAAAGATTAAATGGCTGCAGTTTTTGAAACTGGACTGGTTTCAGTTAGTGGGCTATGTAGAGGCTGGTCGGGTAGGGGC
>JAUVBI010000133.1 GCA_030591305.1 Pseudomonadota bacterium | reverse complement strand
CAACTAATATCGATAGGGAACTTACAAGGCAAACGACCCAAGCTTTACAAACCAGAAGTTCAAAGTCATCGGTTCACGCGTAAAGCGTCCGGCTGGCAGTGACAAGGTTACCGGCCGAGCCAAATACGGCGCAGACCACAATGCCCCGGGGCAACTGGTGGGGCTGTTCTTGCGCTCCCCCCACGCACACGCCCGGATTAAGAAAATTTCTACCGCCCGTGCCGAAAAGCTCAGTGGGGTGAAGGCGATTATTACCTGCGATGACCTGCCGGACCTGACCAATGGTGATACTGAGGCACGAGACATACTGGAAAATTGCATGGCAAGAGGTAGGGCGCTTTACGATGGGCACGCCATTGCGGCAGTGGCAGCGGTCGATGAAAAAACCGCAAAGAAAGCCTTGCAGCTGATTAAAGTGACCTATGAGGTGCTTCCCCATGTCACAGACGTGGATGAGGCGCTAAAGCCGGACGCGCCGGTACTTCACGATTACATCTATACCACCGGTGTTGAGCCAAAACCCAGCACAGCGTCAAATTTGTGTAATGTGAGTGAATTTGGCCACGGAGACATAGAGGCAGGGTTTGCCGAAGCCGATGTCATCGTCGAAAAAAGCTATAAAACTGAGCAGGTACACCAGGGCTATATTGAGCCGCATGCTTGTGTTGCCAGCGTGAGTTCCGATGGCACGGGCGAGTTGTGGGTAACCACCCAGGGCCATTTCGCCTACCGCAGTGTTTGTGCCAACCTGCTCGGCATGGATGAGGCCAAATTGAAAGTTACTTCGTCGGAAATTGGCGGGGGGTTTGGTGGTAAAACCCATGTATGGACTGAGCCGGTGGCCCTGGCATTGTCGCGCAAGGCCAATCGACCGGTAAAAGTAGTGATGACCCGGGAGGAGGTATTTCGTGCGAGTGGCCCGACCTCGTCCACCTCGATTGATATAAAAATCGGCGCAAAGAAAGATGGCACTATTACAGCGGCTTTCGCCGCACTGAGGTATCAAGGCGGTGCATTCCCAGGCATATGGGCTATGTTGGGTGCAATGACGTCCTTCGCCTGCTACAACCTCGCCAATGTCAAAACCCTGGGCTACGACATAGTGGTAAACCGACCCAAAGTGGCCGCCTATCGAGCGCCCTCTGCGCCCATGGCTTCCTTCGCCGTGGAGAGTACGGTCGATTTGGTGGCGAAGAAGCTGCGCATGAACCCGCTGGATTTTCGTATCAAGAACGCGGCCAAAGAGGGAACGCGCGCTTCCTACGGCCCGGTATATGGCCCTATTGGAATCGGGCCAACGCTTGAGGCCGTGAAGAAACACCCGCATATGCGCGCCAGACTGAAGAAAAACCAGGGCCGGGGTATGGCCTGTGGATTCTGGTTCAATTTTGGTGGACAAACCTGTACCGATCTCAACATCGCCATGGATGGCTCTGTGACAGTAACTGTGGGAACTATCGATGTCGGTGGCTCAAGGGCCTCGCTGTCACTCATTGCCGCTGAGGAACTGGGCATTCCCTATGAACAGGTAAGAACCCATATTGGCGATACGGGTTCCCTGGGGCATAACGATATGACAGACGGCAGTCGAGGGACATTTTCCTCGGGAATGGCGACGATTTTTGCTGCACGTCAAGCGGTTGAAATCATGCGCGGTCGCGCTGCGACCATGTGGGACATTCCTGTTGAAAATGTTGTTTGGGAGTCGGGCCACGCCAAAGCAACGGGTAAGAAGCACCGTAAGCTCAAGGCATTATCACTGGCTGATATTGCCGCGGCGTCACCCAACACCGGCGGTCCGATAGCCGGTCACAATGAGTCTGTGCCGGACAATGCTGGCGTGTCATTTGCCAGCCACATATGCGACATTGAGGTAGACCCAGAGACCGGCGCAACGCGCGTTATCCGCTATACGGTTATTCAGGATGCGGGTAAGGCAATTCACCCCACCTACGTGGAAGGGCAGTTTCAGGGAGGCGCCGCGCAGGGTATTGGTTGGGCACTCAACGAAGAATACATCTATGGCGACGACGGCCGTCTGCAAAACCCCGGTTTTCTCGACTACCGAATTCCCGTGTGTTCCGACTTGCCATTTATCGACACCCAGATACTCGAGATTCCCAACCCCCACCACCCATATGGTGTGCGCGGCGTGGGTGAAACGTCAATCGTGCCGCCATTGGCAGCCATAGGCAACGCCCTGTCGAATGCAGTGGGCGTGCGCATGGACCATGTTCCGATGTCGCCCCCACGGATTCTAAAAGCTCTTGAGCAGTTGGATGGTTAAGGTTAGCTCCACTTCATCATTTCACGCTGCTCTTAATGGCAAAGAGCCGGTGCAGATTGAAGCGTCAACGATACGTCAACTGTTGACGGCGCTGGTGGAGCAATATCCCCGCATGCAAGACCATCTTGATGAAGGGGTAGCTATCGCGGTCGAGGGTGAAATTTATCGAGACAATTGGGATGCGGCAATTCCCCCTGGCTCTGAGGTCTTCTTGATACCGCGGATTCAGGGCGGATAGCGACAAGCAGCGTCCAGGGGCCGACTTCGTTTACCCTGCAGACCGTCACAGATTGATTTTATATCGGGTGCTTCGCCCGCCCCCTGTTTGTATCAAGGCGCCAATTTCCGATAGGTACTGTAAGTCGCGTGTTGCACTTGCCTTTGATGCTTTGGTAATGGCAATATATTTCTTGGCGCTCATGTCCCCTTTAAACCCTTTGGGTCCTTCATCAAGCATTCGGTGAATAACCTTTGACTGTCGCTCATTGAATTGTTTTTTGAAACGATCTAAATACTTTGTTTTGTGGAGAATAAAAGCGATACTTTTTTCAGCTCTCAATTGTGCGTCAAGTGCCATGTTCGAGAAATACACAATCCAGGGTGTCACTTCGTTTGACCTTTGAGCTGTCTTTAGTGCGTTGTAATATTCTTTTTTGTTGGCTCCAATTGCATCAGAAAAGCTCAACAGAACAGGTCGGCCCAGCCCTTGCGACAATGCCTTCTCAGATATGGCGCGACCTATACGGCCATTGCCATCTTCAAACGGATGGATGCTCTCAAAATACAGGTGAGCAATAGCAGATCGCAGAACCGGATTTTTGATCTCCTTTGTACCGCCAGGGGTGGTTTCATTGAACCAGTTTATGAAACCTTCCATCTCAGCGGCTACCTCGTCTGAGGGTGGCGCCTCGAAGTGTATTTTCCACTTACCTACAGGCCCGGAAATAACCTGCATTGATTCTTTATGTGTTCGCCAGTTGCCAATTTTTATTCCTCCAGAGCCCCAAAGAAGCATCCTGTGCCATTCAAAGAGTTTCTTGTCACTGAGGGGAGCCATGTAAGTTTTGCGGACATCAACCATCAGTTCGGCCGCACCTTTGGCACGCTTATCGGCTATGTCTGCTTTGCCTGTATCCAGCCCAAGCTTGTGACGGATAGAAGACATGACATCAGGGCGACTGAGATATTCCCCTTCGATTTCAGAGGTTTTGACTGCCTCGGAAACCATCAGGTCTATTATTGCCTCTGTTTGGGTGGCATCCGGAAGGCTTTTCAGAATGCCACTGACGTGCCCCGTTTTCTCTGCAAAAGTGAAGAAAATATCCTGAATTTGGGAGATGTCGTAGTTAAATTCGGGCCAGGATTTTTGCTGCCAATTATACTTCATGAGCCGAATATACGCATTATTCGGCTCAAAAACAACAAAATAATGAGCCGAATAGCGGTTCTAAATGGCTCATGAGATAGTAATCAGCCTAAAAGCCATATTTGCTCAGATTATATTTGAATGCTCACTTTCTTCCAGCACCGATTGAGCTAGTCAATAACTTCAGACACAATCTCTTCCAACATGTCGTGAACCACGGCCCATTCCGGAATGTTTAAATTCGGTTTGCGGAAGCTGATGTACACCGTGTCCTTGTCTTCGCGCAATGAATACACTGCAATAGCGTAGGGGCATAATACGATATTGTGGGGGTTGGCCAGGGTAAGGTCGTAGGTGGTGTTGGCTTTACAGAACAATAAAATATCGGCAAAGTCGTAGACTTTTTTCATCGCACCTACCGCCCCGGAGGTGCGTTCCAGCATGGACGCTGCATGTGCCGTGTAGGATACCACCATGCCGTAGGACTCAATGGCATCAACCAGGTCCAGTTTTACATTATTGTATTCGCCCTGGGTACTGTACACCCAGGCGGCTCCGACTTTGTTGGGCTGCTGCAGGCCGCTGTCCTCCGCTTGAGCCACTGTTGTTACAGAGGCCCAGCAGAATATAAGTAGTGCAACGGTGGGACAGAGGTGGCTGCGCTGTATTCGATTTGTCACTGACTTTATTCGCATGGGTCACACCGTATATCAGCATAGAGGAGGGGGAGAATACCAAATGTAATTTATGCAAATTTCTTGAGGTGTTGATAACCCTGGATGTCTGCCAGTGCGTCTTTCTCACTTTCCTGTGCTTTGTAAAGGTCCCATCGCACCTGTAAATTCAGCCAAAAATCCGCTGATACACCAAAAAAACGGGCCAACCTTAAGGCCGTGCTGGGTGTTACGCCACGCTTTTGATTTACCAATTCGTTAACTCGTTGATACGGTACATGCAATGCATCCGCTAGTTCACGTTGCGTGATCTGCATCGGTGTAAGGAATTCCTCCACCAGCATTTCGCCGGGGTGGGTAGGTGCTCTGTCTGTTGGTATGCGAACCATAATATACCTCTAATGATAATCAGTGATTTCGACCTCTTCTGGCCCCGCCTTTGTCCAAATGAAACAAAGGCGAAACTGATCGTTAATTCTAATACTGTGTTGGCCCTTTCTGTTACCGGTCAGCGGTTCCAGTCGGTTACCCGGTGGGATCTTGAGTTCCTCCAGTAAGGTCACTGAATCCAATTGGTCGAGTTTACGCGTCGCTACTCGCCAAATTACCAGTGGACAAGTTTTCCGAGCCGCTTTCGATGCCCTTCCATTAAAAATGTCTTCAGTTGCTTTGTCTTTGAAAGAGACAATCATGATATAACGGTATCACGGATATCATGCTACATCAATCAGGCATTTTACATTGCCCTCGAAGCTGTTGGGTTTAGCGACCCGTATAAATTTAAAAGGCTCTCCTTACCAGAATAGGATCCGTGACCCTCCACTACAACTGACCGTCGCTGTTCACCTGGTTAATTTCAGCCATCAAGTCCCTGTCTTCATATCGACCCGGGTGAAAGTAAGGCGCATAGGCAGGCAGTTTCTCGCCCGACATCCAGGCTGCGCAGAGTTCACCCGCACTACAGGCCGCCATGGTGCCAAAACCCGCCAGGGCCGAAACCGTGTACAGACCCTCGCAGGGCAGAGGCCCTATCAGGGGCAGGTTTTCAGGGGTACGGGTATAGTAGCCTGAGAACTGCACCACCGGGGTCGGGGTTTGTTCTACGTAGGCAGACAGCGCCGGAATAAATCGGCTGGCTCCACGTAGGGTGACATTGGGGAAGTCGATATCATCCGGTGACTGCCACTGGGGCGCCTCAGCCTTTCGGTTGTAGGCCCAGCCCAGTTTGATGTGGCCTTTGCCCTCGGGTTTGATATGCAGGCCCGCTGGAAACTCATCCAGCAGCCAGCTGTACTCCGGGCTTTCCGAAATCAGGGCCCGGTCCTCATCGCTCCAGCTCAGGTGTTGCGGGTCCGCGAAAATGGAGAATGGCATCTCCCGCGGGATGAGATTGAGCGGATCCGGAATGACAAACTTGCGTTGCAGAATGGATTCGACGGGTAAGTTCACGCCCACCATAGCAGCCAGTTCATTTATAAAAGGCCCAGGGCTCAACACAAGTTTTTCGGTATCCAGCTGTGAGTGCGCGCCGTTACTTGAAAGCCTCAGGGTGAACCCGGAAGCCTGACGCTCGATGCCCTCTACCGAGGCCTGCACAAATTTAACACCAGCCTCTCTGGCTCTGGATAGCAATAGCGACCCCAGGGCGTTTACATCTATGGCCCCGGCATTTTTAATACGTACCAGCTGTTGAACGGACGGCCCCAGACAGGGTTGGGTGGCCTGAATTTCCTTGTTGCCTGTAATCCGAATTAGATTGGCGGCGTTGTCCGGGTCATCCAGGTGGGTAGCGGGAAATATCTCCCGGCCAATGGATTCGCTGATAAAGTCATAGCCTGAATAACGCATGGCGAAGGCATCGTCACTGTCTTCCGCCAACTCGTTCATTAACTCCAGGCTGCGTTCAGTCAGCGCCGTCATGCACGGCTGCGGCCAGTAGTCGCGAAAGTTTTCCCCCGACTTGCTGGTGGTCAGTGACAAGGGCTGCAGCTTATCGATCAGAATGATCTGCTTCTGCTGGTATTTTACCGCGAGGTAGTACGCGGTCGCGATACCGGCGATACCGGCTCCGCATATTGCTATTTTAGTGTTTTCCATGGTGTGTAATGTAGCAGAGCTTTGGCAGATTAAGAACGGGCTCTCGCACCGACGACATATCAAACTCCCCTTGCTAAAAAACTGTTATGACTTTTTTGGCGGCACGCTCGTCGGATCCCAGCCGCCACCCAGTGCCTTGTACAAATCTACCAGGGCAAACAGCTGACCCTGGCGGGCTTCACTCGCTGCGATTTGGGCATCGAATAACAAACGCTGGGCATCGAGTACATCCAGGTAGGCCAGCACGCCGTTGCGATAGCGTTTGGTAGCGAGCACCAGGTATTCATTGGATGCCTGTTGCAGAGCCAGGATGGCCTCCAGACTCTCGCGAGATTTGTGAAAGTGATTAATTGCGTCGGAGACCTCTCGCAAGGCCTCGATAACAGTCAATTCATAGCCCAGGCGAGCCTGGTTGAAGCGCGACTCGGCAGCGGTGAGCTCGGCCCTTCTGGCCCCGGCATTGAACAGAGGCATGACAAGATCAATATTGAAAATCCAGTATTTTCCATCGCTGTCCAGCAGGTCGCTGAATTCTGCACTTTCAATACCCAGGGACCCGGTGAGCGATATACTGGGGAACAGTCGCGCCGTTGCAACCCCGACAGATTCGCTGGCGGCCATTAGCTGTTGTTCCGCCTGCATGATGTCGGGCCTGCGTTCCAGCAGTGAGGAGGGTAGGCCGGCGGTGACGGTTGCCGGTAAGTATTGTTCCTCCAGAGTACTTTTTAACGTGAGGTGCTGGGGTGGAAGCCCCATAAGAACGGAGATCTGGTTTTCAGCTGCCAGTTTACGTTGTTCTCTTCGGGGAATTGTAGCCCGGGAGCCGGCCAATTCCACTTCCGCCTGTTTGACTTCCAACTTGGATGTCAGGCCACCGCTAAAACGTTTTTCTGCGATGACGGCTGCTTTTTCTCGGGAGTGCAACGTGTCGTAGCTCACTTCCAGGCGATGGTCGACGCCCTGCAAATCGAAGTAAGCGCGGCAGACCTCTGCAATTAAACTGAGACGCACGGCTTGCGCGCCGTATTCGCTGGCGAGGTAATTTGCGTAGGCGGAATTATTAGCTCGCCTGTTCTTCCCCCACAGATCCAGCTCCCAACTGGCACTGGCACCCAGAAATATGTCGGTGGACCGCTCCGGGTTTGTCTCGGTTAACCTCGACTCCTGTTCTCTTTCGCTGGAGAGATTTGCATCCAGGCTTGGGAATAGTCCACCCCTGACTATTCTGTGCCTGGCGCGAGCTTCACCCACACGCTCTATGGCAATTAGCATTTCTTTATTTTGGGCAAGCGCCTGGCGCAGTACATTTTCCAGTTGCGGGTCTTTAAAGATATCAACCCAGGCCCTGTCCGCCAGAGTGGGTTCAGCCACCGATTTGTATTTTAGGTCGGCGTGCCAGTCTGCCGCCAGGGGCACTTTGGGCCGCTCATAATCGGGGCCGACCATGCAGCCCGCCAGGGCCAGACTCAGGCTGACGACGGTGCCAAGGCGCCTCAAAGGGCATCTCCGGCTGCTTCCGGTTCTTTGTCCGGTGACACATGTTTTGCGAGTCGCCGATCCAGTTTACCCAATATCACGAAGAACAAAGGCACAACCAATATTCCAAAGGTGGTGGCCAATATCATGCCGCCAAAGACAGCAGTAGAAATGGACTGCCTGGCAACGGCGCCGGGGCCGGTTGATAAAACCAGGGGCAGCACACCCAGAATAAAAGACACGGCCGTCATCATGATGGGCCTGAAGCGCATTTTTGCTGACTTGAGCGCGGCGTCCTTGAAGGACATGCCTTCTTCCACCAGTTGCTTGGCAAACTCGACAATGAGGATGGAGTTTTTGGCGGCCATGCCTACGAGCGCGATAATGGCAACCTGGAAGAAGATATTATTTTCCAGGCCGCGCATATAGACCATCAGCAGTGCACCGAAAATACCGGTGGGCGCAATGAGTAGAACGGCAATGGGAATGGTCCAGCTCTCATACAATGCGCACAGGAACAAGT
>JAUVBI010000175.1 GCA_030591305.1 Pseudomonadota bacterium | reverse complement strand
GTCTGTAAATTTTATGAGGGGGCACTCGCCTCGGGTGCCAAACTTGTCCCAACGGGAACACCACGCTGCGCCGGAAATGCCGTTGCCTTTCCCTTTCAAGTAACCATGCCAGGCATGACCATTGATGTCATCGATATATTTGAATTTGACGACGACGGCAAAGTAGTTTTGATGAAGGCCTACTGGGGTCCAGAAAACCTGACAGCTTAGGGTACCTCTCATTAATTCCATGGCACTTCAGGAGTTCACTCGATGAAGAAGGCATTCAAATGGCTGCTGCCGGCAATACTACTGGTACTGGCCATCATTCAGTTTATCCCCACACCGTCAGTCGCTGCCCCGGCACAAGGTCAGCGTGCCACCCATCACCTTTTACAGCTTGAGGCATCAAAAATTTTCGCGACCTGGGTGGTTACAAGGTGGCAGACGGGCACACGGTAAAATGGGGGAAGCTGTACCGTTCCGGCGCTTTTAACCAAACCAGCCGTGCCGATGTCCATGCCTGGCGCTTCCTGCTAGACTGCCAACACAATGGATATTCAACTGATTGCCGAAATTATTGCGGTAACCGTGGTGCTGCTCCACATTCTGGGCATAGCCTTCGCGCTGGAGTCGGTCACCAAGGTCCGAACAGCACAGGGTGCTATTGCCTGGGTCATCTCTCTGCTGACCTTCCCCTATCTCGCAGTTCCCTGCTACCTGGTTTTTGGTCGCAACAAGTTTGATGGCTATCTTGATCAGCGTGAGGAAATTGAAGGAGAATCACTTGCCCTGGTTGATAAAACCAGCAACATGGTAGCCCAACACATTATCCCAGGCTCCCCTCACAGTTCCTTCTACACCAGCCTGTACAAACTGGCCAGAATGCCAGCCACCAAAGGCAACGCCGTCGAGTTACTCATTGATGGAGAGCAAACGTTCAACTCCATAGAGGCGGGGCTGAAATCCGCTGAAAAATATATTCTGTTTCAGTTTTATATTATCCGCGATGATCAACTGGGCCAGCGCCTGGGCAAGATAATGGTAGAAAAGGCAAGACTCGGTGTAGAGGTTAAAGTTCTATACGACGAAATTGGCAGTCGGGGCTTTCCAACAACGAAGCTATACCGGACCATGACCACTGAGGGAATCGAAATCTGCGCATTCAATACACGACAGCTAAGCAGGAACCCGAAGCCGACCAGGGCATTCGGATCAAAAACAAAACAGTACATTCGCACTGTGCAAGATTATTACAGCCTCGCAAGACGATATATTCGCTCCCGCTTTCAACTGAACTTTCGCAATCATCGGAAGATCGTGGTAGTTGACGGCCTGGTCGCCTGGATTGGTGGCCACAATGTGGGCGATGAATACCTGGGCCTGAACAAAAAAATTGGTCACTGGCGCGACACCCACACCCGAGTAGAGGGGCCAGCCGTACTGGGGGCCGAGATCGTGTTTGCAACCGATTATCGCTGGGCAACTCGCAAAGCACTGGAAATTGACTGGGAGTCAGTCAGCCTGGATAAAGGCGATAGTAACATCCTGGTTTTCCCCTCGGATCCAGCCAGCCAGTTTGAAGAGACGGGCTTGATGTATCACCAGCTAATCGTCGATGCCAGGGAGCGCATCTGGATTGCCAGCCCTTATTTTGTACCGGACAGAAGTATTATCGCCGCCCTGCAATTGGCGGCCCTGCGCGGCGTGGACGTCAGGGTGATAATTCCAGACGAACCCGACGGACCGTTCGTGGCCATGGCAAACTGGTCATATACCAAGGAACTTCTCCCTGCCGGTGTTCAGGTCTATCGCTACCAGGGCGGTTTTATGCACCAGAAAGTATTGCTTATGGACAATCAAATATCCGGTGTGGGAACCGCCAATTTTGACAACCGCTCCTTCCGACTCAATTTTGAAATCACCCTACTGGTGGACGACCCGGCATTTGCCAGTAAGGTATCGACTATGCTAGAAACGGATATGCAACATTCAAGAAAAGTCTATATAGATGAAATCGAGGAAAAGCACATCTGGTTTCAGCTGGCAATGGGCATTGCTCGTTTGATGTCACCGGTTCTCTAAGCCAGCCCCCTACTCGCGCCAGGCCGCTTTATCAATATCGAGATCGCTGTAGTCCTCTAACTTCAATCGGGGCTGCACACCTGACTTGAGCTGCCCATCATAGTCGCGCAGTAGCCGCACGCCTATTTTGTACATCAACACCAGGCCCACAAGGTTTACAATGGCCAACAGGCCCATGGTGACATCGGCAAAGGCAAAGACGGTGCCCAGATCTTGCATGGAGCCCCATAATATCAGGGCCAATACCATAACCCGGAATATATTAAACAGCTTCTTGTTCTCTTCACTGAAGTAGTTAAGGCTGTTTTCGCCCAGATAGTAGTTGTACATAATCGAACTGAAGGCGAACAGCAGCAGGGCCACACTGACAAATCCGCCGCCCCAGGCACCCACGTGGCTGGCCAGAGCATCCTGGGTGAGCGTGACACCGGAGACATTTTCTGCACCCGGTTGGTACACATCAGAAAGCAGAATAATTGTCGCTGTGCAGGTACACATCACAATGGTATCGATAAACACACTAAAAGACTGAACAATGCCCTGGTTTACCGGGTGCGGCACATAGGCCACTGCCGCCACATTGGGGGCACTGCCCAGACCGGCCTCGTTGGAAAACAAACCGCGCTTTACACCCTGCAGGACAGCAATACCGATGCCGCCGCCAATGGCAGAATCCAGTCCGAACGCGCTGCGCACGATCTGCATCAACACCCCGGGAACCTCCGTAATATTCATCCCTATAACGAGGATGGCACAGGCGAAATAGCTCACGGCCATAACCGGAACAATAAACTCGGCAACATTGGCAATGCGTTTAATACCACCAAAGATAGTGGCCCCCAGCAACACGACCATGACCAGGCCGGTAACCCAGGTGGGCACACCAAAAGACGCATTCACTGAGGTCGCCACCACATAGGCCTGTACCGCATTGAAGCCAAAGCCAAAGGTCACCAGCAGCAACACCGAATAAATGGCTGCCAGGCCTTTTTGGCCGATACCGTGGCTGAGATAGTACGCGGGGCCGCCCCTGAAGTTTCCCGAGGGTTCAGCGCGCTTATACAACTGGGCCAATGAACACTCGAAGAAACTGGTGGCCATACCCATCAGGCCGATAACCCACATCCAGAATATAGCACCGGGGCCGCCCAGGGTAATGGCCACGGCCACACCGGCGATATTACCGCTGCCGACACGCCCGGCGACGCTCACAACCAGTGCCTGAAAGGAGCTGATATGGCCTTTCTCATGATGCATGGCACCGCGCAACACCGCAAACATTCTACCGAAGTAGCGAAATTGTACAAAGCGTGAAACGACAGTAAAAAAGATACCCGTAGCAATCAATAAGACAATTAAGAGCTGGCCCCACAGAAAGTCATTTAATAAGGCTAGCATCTACCCGGCAACCCCCTGTATAAAAATGACAAGCAGTGCAGGGGGCACTACGAACCGGATCAGAAAGTGCCACAGTTTATAGCCCCAGGCGTTAAGCGAGCTCAACTCATCCCGCGTTGTGTCCTTGTGGGCCACCCAGCCCGCAAATACCGCAATCAACAGCCCTCCCAGAGGGAGCAATATCTGGGTAGAGAAATAATCTAGCAAATCATTGAAGTTTTTCCCGCCAAGGGTCAGCTCGCCCATTACGTTGTAGGAAAGAATACTCAGCACACTCAATACCGCAATGGAGCCGACGACTAACACAGCACTTTTGTGTCGCGGCATATTGTAGCTGTCTTGCAACCAGCCATTGACGCATTCAATCAATCCCACCATGGAAGTGATACCGGCAAACGCCAGCATCATGAAGAATAAAATACTGAACATATAGCCCCCGGGCATCTGGGCAAAGGCGACTGGCAGTGTCTGGAAAATCAAGCCTGGACCCGCTGCAGGATCCAGACCATTGCTAAATACTGCGGGAAAAATAACCAGCCCTGCAAGAATAGCAACACAGGTGTCTGCTATTACCACAATAAAAACAGACTGTGTGATTGAGATAGATTTGGGGAGATAAGAGCCATAGATCATCATTCCACCCATGGCAACACCAATTGAGAAAAAGGCCTGGCCAATGGCGACCAGCACCGTTTCCGGCCCAATCTTGCTGAAGTCAGGCGTGAACAACCACGCTACTGCTTCATCGAATCCACCGGCGAAGTAGTTATACCCCGCCAACCCCAGCAGCAGTGCAAACATCAATGGCATCATGACTACGACCGCACGCTCTATGCCATTTTGGACCCCGGAGTAAATAATCAGCCCGGTGATAGACAAACCGAGCAGGGTCCAGAAGATCATGCCGAGGTTATCGTCGAGCATACTGGCGAAATCGGCATTAGCGGCCATGCCATCGACACCGACAAAGCCCGTTGTCACGGCCTTGAATAAATACCACAGGACCCAGCCCACAATGACCGCATAGACAATTTCTATGGTGTAGGCAGCTAACAGTCCCATACCACCCACCCACTGCCACTGTCGACTGCTACCATTTTCAGCAGCGACATTGGCCATGGCGTTGGGGGGACTGGCCTGGCCTCGCCTGCCAATCAACAACTCCGCCATAAGAATAGGAATTCCGATACCAAATGCACAAGCCAGGTAAATAAGGACAAAAGCAGCACCGCCGTTCTCGCCGGTGACATAGGGGAAACGCCAGATGTTACCCAGGCCAACAGCAAAACCAACAGAGGCCATAAGAAATGCAAACCGGGAAGACCAGTGTGATTGAGCGCCTCCAGCCATAGGGAGTTCTCCAATTATTATTAATGGTTTGTTATAGGCCGCAGTCTACACAATATGATCTCAGTCTGCATTGGATTATGCCACCAGGGGACGTGTGGCCTGTTCCATCCACGCTTTCTCAGCCCCCTGCAGCAGAGGCCCCAGCACCGTGTTTACGCGGGAATGGTAGGAATTGACCCAGTCCAACTCTGCCGCTGTAAGCATGCTCACATCCAGCAAACGGTTGTCGAAGGGCACCATGGTGAGCGCTTCAAATTGCATCATGGCTGTCTCATGGGCAGCATCGTCAACCACCTGAACTACCAGCAGGTTCTCACAGCGGATGCCGAAGCAGCCATCTCTGTAATAGCCAGGCTCATTGCTGAGGATCATCCCCACCCGCAAGTCGGCGCCGCCGGCGCGCTTACTGATACTTTGCGGCCCCTCGTGTACGCTGAGAAAGGAGCCCACCCCGTGGCCGGTACCGTGGTCGTAATCAAATCCATCGGACCATAAAAACTGTCTGGCCAGCACATCCAGCTGGCTGCCGGTTGTCCCTTTGGGAAAGCGTGCGCCAGCCAGGGCAATATGGCCTTTCAGGACACGGGTATACATGCAGCGAATATCATTTCCTGGATCACCAATCGCGATGGTACGGGTAATATCTGTGGTGCCATCGGTGTACTGTGCACCGCTGTCGAGCAGGTACACGGAATTCATCTCCAGGGTGGCGGGCTCACCATCTTGATGGTTGTAGTGGCACATAGCCGCATTGCTGCCCGCCGCAGAAATTGTATCGAAGGACAGTCCGCGAAAACGCTCCCCCACTTCACGAAAAGACAACAATTTGTCCGCTAGAACGGCCTCGTCATGTAAGCGCCCCGCCTTAACCTCTTCGTCCAGCCAACACAGAAATTTAACTTCCGCGACCGCATCACGAACATGGGCACGGCGTGCGCCCGCGACTTCTGTTTCATTTTTGCAGGCCTTGGGCAACGCCACCGGGTCCGATGTGGAAATCAGTGTTGCACCACCGGCGCGCAGGGCAAGCTGAGTCCAGGCGTTAGCAGTCACTGGGTCAGCCAGAACAGTTTTATCTTTATAAGCCGACAGGATAGTTTCTGCCTCCGACTCGGGCACCACTTTCAAGCCCTCACCCACATGCTCGGCCAATCCGGCAGGAACACGGCCCGGGTCGATAAACAGGGTGAGTGAGCTGTCCGCTGAGAGCAGGGCAAAACTCTGCACCAGCGGCAACATGGGTACATCGGTTCCACGAATATTCAACAGCCAACTGACTGAGTCCGGCGCAAATATGAGCGCCGCATCGGCATTTTTATCAACCAACTCCTGGGCTATGCGCTGTCGTTTGCCAGCACTGGACTCACCGCTAAACTTCTCCTCCAGCAGCAGTGCAGGGTCGACTCTGGCCACCGGCCTGTCGCTCCAGCACCGGTCGATAAGATTGTCGATTTCGGGAACCAGCAGCTGAGATTTTTTAACCAGGGTGGACAGCGTCGCCTGCTGCCACTGCAACGGGTGCATGCGGGGGTCGTAGGCAACCCGGGCACCATCGGGGAGTTGCTCCGCCAGCCACTGGGCGTGGGGTTCATCGACCAGATGATAAAACTCAAACAACTGCGGGGAGACCTGCTGCCCCACCTGAACGGTATATCGGCCATCGACAAAAATTGCGGCCTTGTCACGCAAGATGATGACTAACCCTGCCGACCCGGTAAAGCCCGACACCCACAAAAGACGCTCGTTATGTGGGGGAATATATTCGCCCAGGTATTCATCGGCACGGGGTACAATCAGGGCATCATAATTCGCTTCAGCCATCAGGGCGCGGACCGCCGCCAGGCGTTTTTCAATCGAGCTCATCGGGAGTTCTCATTGGATAAAACGTTGGCGCAAGTGTACCCGATATCAGGGCTATTGTTAGGGAGCCTCCGAT